>NZ_JAXGWW010000029.1:0-16331 GCF_040773105.1 Lentilactobacillus sp. | reverse complement strand
CGAGATGACTTGGTTAAGCCGGTTGAACATATTCCAAGTATCCTCAATTACAACCTATTTGTTAAAAAGAACTCAATGTACAACACGCCACCCGTCTTCAACATTTACGCGACCGGCTTAGTTTTAAAGTGGTTAAAGGAACAAGACGGGATCGAAGGAATTGAGAAGGTTAATCAACAAAAAGCGGCCCTGTTGTACGACTTTTTAGATGACTCCAAGTTATTTGCTAACCACATCAAGCCAAGCGACCGTTCACTCACCAACGTGCCATTTACCACTGGTGACGCTGCAGTCGACAAGGAGGTCATTTCTGCAGCCACAGATGCTGGCCTAATGAACCTCAAGGGTCACAGAAGCGTCGGCGGACTGCGGGCCAGCCTGTACAATGCCATGCCGTTAGCAGGTGTCCAAGCACTGGTTGATTTCTTACACAACTTTGAAAAACAACATTAGGGGGAACTTAAAATGTATCAAGTAAAAACATATAATGCCATTGCCCAAGCCGGATTAGACCGGTTCTCCGATAATTATCAAATTAACAAAACAGACGAGGCTGACGCTTATCTAATTCGTTCGGTCAATCTTCACGATCAACCATTTCCCAAGTCTTTAAAGGTCATTGCCAGAGCTGGGGCCGGATTTAACAATATCCCACTAGAACAGGCAACTGAAAATGGAACCGCCGTCTTTAACACGCCCGGAAGTAATGCAAACGCCGTTAAAGAACTGATCATCGCGCTGCTGGTGGCTTCATCCCGGAACTTATTTGCGGCTGCTGACTACGCTGCTCATAATAGTGGCGCTGACATTTCGCTGCGAACCGAAAAGGATAAGACCAAGTTCAAGGGAACCGAACTGACCGGCCGCACGTTGGCTGTCATTGGCGTCGGCCACGTTGGCTCACTGGTGGCCAATGCTGCCAGCGCCCTGGGCATGAAGGTCATTGGTTACGACCCATATTTGTCGGCTGATGCCGCTTGGCACATTTCAACCACAATCACTCGGGCTAGCACCCTCGGTGAAGCCCTGCAGCAAGCCGACTACGTGACCGTCCACGTGCCAAAGAACGAAGAAACCACCGGCTTGATTGGCGCTGAACAGATGGCGATTATGAAGGATGGCGTCAAGTTGTTTAACTACTCTCGAGACGGAATTGTGGATAATGAAGCGGCCGTTGAATATCTGGACGCCAGAAAAATTCGCACCTACTATACTGATTTTGGTGAAAATATTCTCTTGAATCGAGAAGACGTTGTCGTTACCCCACACATTGGCGGATCAACCCTGGAAGCTGAAGCCAATGGCGCAACTCAAGGGGCTAACACCATTATGACGTATCTTGAAACCGGAAATATTGAAAATTCAGTCAACCTCCCCAATCTCCAAGTGCCGTTTAACACCCCATACCGACTAACACTGATTCATAAGAACATTCCAAACATGGTCGGCCAGATTGCCACCTTGTTGGCGGATGCGGGTATTAACATCGAAAGTATGAGCAATGCCGCTCGAAAAGACGTCGCCTATACGATCGTTGACCTGGATAATTTAAATAATGAAGAAGAACACGCCCTAGTGGAGCGACTTGGAAAGATTGACGCTGTGTTCAGGGTCCGGGTGCTGAAAAAATAATCTTGATTGCTAACATGGGGTTTGATTATCTGAAAATTCACTTTCAAATCCAAATGTGCTACACTATTAATAACTTGATATTCGACTGCCACCGGGCAGCAACAACAGGTACTTTTTGCAATTCCGTTAGGTCATAGAAGGAATTGTAAGGGGTACCCTTTTTCTTTAGGAGGGCTTTTTATGAATTGGATATTTTTGATTATTGCGGGCATTTTTGAGGTGGTCTGGGCAACGGCAATGAAATACAGCCATGGATTTACCAACTTAACCCCATCGATTATCACAATTGTCGGAATGTTAATCAGTTTTTTCTTGCTGGCACACGCCACCAAAACACTCCCGCTGAGCATTGCCTACCCCGTTTGGACAGGAATCGGGGCAGTCGGAACCGTCATTGCCGGAATTATTTTATTTGGCGACAAAGTGTCACCAATTACTTGGGGATTTGTGATCCTTTTGTTAGTCAGTATTGTAGGAATTAAAATCACCAGTTAAGCATGCTTGGTTTATCAAAATCTACGACTATAATCATTTTTGATACGTTCAATATAAGGAGATAATACATTGTTTAAAACATGGCACCAACCCGGCAAGGTCCTCGACCGCAAGAATGACTACACCGGCCGAGTCTTTGCCGTCGATCAGCTGCATATTCAAACACCGGATGGCTTAACCATCGAACGGGACTTGATCAAAACCGACCCCACCATCACCATTCTGGCCATGACGGAAGATGAACGAGTTGTCATGAGCAGCGAGTATCGAGCCGGCGTTAACGGCGACTCGGTCTCGCTACCTGCAGGGATCGTCAATTCTGGTGAAACCAGCGAGCAGGCAGCCGCACGTGAATTACGTGAGGAAACTGGCTACGTTGCCAAATCGGTCACCAAGATGACCCGCATCACCTCTTCAGAAGGCTTCATGGATCAATTTGCAGACCTGATGCTAATCAAATTTGACCCGACTGAGCGGGTTTCACGTCACTTCGATCAAGACGAGTTTGTCAACAGTGAGCTCGTCCCCCTGAAACAAGTCCTCACCTGGATTCGGGAAGGGAAAGTCAACACCGCTCAGGCAGTTTCTTCAATTGGCTACTACATGATGTTTCTCAAATAAAATAAAGCTGCAGTCCACCGAGTTAGGAGTCTCGGTGAACTGCAGCTTTGTTTTTTCTTATTTTTTGTAGACGATTTCGCCATCAACTAAGGTCATCACAGTATCCCCATACACAGTTTCGCCTGTAAATGGTGAATTCTTACCTTTTGATAAATAGTCGCTTTCTTTGATTTCATGTTCATCTTTCAAATCAAAGATCGCAATATCTGCTGGCTGACCAACTTCTAAGCGACCGGCGTTGTTCATTTTAAAAATTGATGCCGGTTTATTGGTCATCCAGTCGATTAACTGTTCCAAAGTGAATCGACCGGTCTTGACAAATCTGGTGTATAGCATGCTAAAGGCGGTTTCACTGCCCGTGAGTCCACAGGCCGCCGTGCTAATTGATTGGTCCTTATCCGCCTTGGTGTGAGGCGCATGATCCGTGGCAATCATATCAATGGTGCCATCCAGCAGTCCGTTAATAAGTGCCTGGCGATCATCCTCCCCACGCAATGGTGGGTTCATTTTATAAAGTGCATTGTCTTCTTTAATATTAGCATCCGATAACAGCAAATGATGTGGGGACACTTCGGCAGTCACGTGGATGCCAGCTTGTTTCGCAGCTCGAATCACGTTAACTGTGTGCTTGGATGACGCGTGACAAACATGGTAGTGAACGCCGGTTGCTTCAGCGAGAATCACGTCTCTGGCAACCTGGGCAGTCTCACTAACCCAAGGCATCTCTTTCATCCCCAAGCGCTTAGCTGCGCCACCGTTCAAAACGCCACCATAAGTCAGGTCGTCATCTTGAACGTGTTCGACGATCGCCATATCAAGGTCAGCTGCCTGCTGCATTGCCTCATACATTGTGCTGCTTTTTTGAATTCCGTTGCCATCGTTGCTAAATGCGAAGGCGCCGGCATCCTTTAAAGCTTTAAAATCAACTAATTCATCACCGCCACGATTGGTCGTAATGGTCGCATATTGTTTGATATGAATCACGCCATCAGTTTGGTTCAATTTAATTAAAGCTTCCATATTATTAACAGAGTCTGGTGCCGGGGTCACATTTGGCATCGCGCAGACAGTGGTAAAGCCACCGTGTGCAGCTGCCAGACTCCCGGTTTTGATGGTTTCTTTTTGTTCCTGACCGGGTTGTCGATAGTGGACATGCACATCGATCAAACCGGCGCTGACAAAGTTTCCTTTGGCATCAAGGATTTCATCAACCCCATCCCTGGTGATTTCAGGGGCAATCTTTGAAACCTTTCCATCTTCAATTAACACATCGCGTTTAACTAATTGACCATGTTCTAACAGTTGACCGTTGGCAATTATGCGTTTCATCAGTTGAAAGTCTCCTCGCTATTAATATTCTTCCTTAATAAGTCCACGGTTTCGAAGCATGCTGGTCATGATTGCCATGCGAACGAAGACGCCGTTAGCCATTTGTGGGAAGATCCGTGATTTGTCGCATTCAACCAATTCGTCAGCGATTTCAACGCCGCGGTTAACGGGAGCTGGATGCATGATAATTGAATGTTCAGGCATTCTTGATTCGCGTTCTTGAGTTAATCCATATTGTGCGTGGTATTTTTCAGCTGAGAACGTACCGTTTTCGTCATCAGCAATTCGTTCGTGTTGTACTCGGAGGAACATCATAACGTCCATGCGTTCAACCAAGTCGTCGATTGGCATCCATTCGCCATACTTGGCAAATTCTTCTGTGTACCACTTCTTAGGACCGCCGAAGAAGACGTGGGCGCCTAACATGGTCAATACTTCCATGTTTGAACGGGCAACCCGTGAATGGGTCAAGTCACCGACGATGGCAACGTTTAATCCTTCAAAATGACCAAACTCTTCATATATAGTCATCATATCCAGCAATGATTGTGATGGGTGTTGGCCTGATCCGTCACCGCCGTTGGCAATTCCAACGTGGACATTTGGATCAGCGATTAAGTCCTTATAATATTCGTTCTTCTTATCACGGATGGCAACCAGATCAACGCCAATAGCTTGGAAAGTCTTGACGGTGTCGCCCATTGATTCACCTTTGTTTAATGAACTGTTGGATGGGTCAAAGTTCACAACTTGAAGGCCTAATTTACGTTCTGCCATTTCAAAGCTGGTGTGGGTTCTGGTACTACTTTCAAAGAAAAGGTTGGCAGCATACACTGGCCGGGTTAACTCAATTTGCTTGCCTGCTTTGAAATCCTGTGCTTCATGGATAAATGATAAAACGTCTTCGGCTGAAAGGTCTTCCATACTTACAACATTTTCAAAACTTACCGGTTTAGTAATCTGCATCATTGTGATTTCCTCCTAATATTAAAAGCGCCTTGCCGTGTTCGCAAAGCGCTCCTTATGTGTTGGAACCACAATCCAGGACGTTTTGCTCTCACGGGAACAGTTAAATCGTCAATAAGAATGAGTTGATATGTAACAAAAAACCTCTTCACCGCGTTCGGTAAAGAGGTTTGAGTTTGCCCTGAGTCTCCTCAAGAGTCGCCATACCTTCTTAACCTCACGGGGTTAATGTTAAAGGTTCTGTTTGATTACTTAGAATCATATGCTATTTTCAATCAAAAAACAAGTCTAATTTAAAAATTATTTTTAAAAATGTGTTTTTATCCAAATTTGCGCATATCTGTTTTGATGACGATTAACTTATCTATAAGGACGGCATTTCAGCCCTATTAATATAATTTAATAAATATTCATATTTATTATAAAGTGTACATATTTATCCGAATATTGGAGAATTCTGCATAAAATCACTTGACAAGTGGGCCAAAAACTTCTATCTTAAATATTCAAAAGCGTTAACTGTAAATGTCACGACGTTGTTAGGACTATTTGAGGAGGTTCGGACATGAAAAAATATTTAACTTTAGAAAACGGAGATGTCTTCGTCGGTGAAGCCTGTGGTGATTTGGGCGCCGAGATCGATGGTGAGCTCGTCTTCACCACCAGCATGACCGGATATCAGGAAACATTGACGGATCCGTCGTACAAGAAGCAAATTATCACCTTCACGTACCCACTTATCGGCAACTACGGCATCTCACTTGGGACCAATCAATCAGACACGGTCCAAGCTGCAGCCGTTGTTGTTAAAGAATTAACCGATCAAGTATTTCACTATCAAAGCGTCATCAGCCTCGATGCTTTCTTAAAGCAGTCCAAGGTTCCAGCAATCAGCGGGATTGACACCCGACAGTTAACCAAGATTATTCGCCGCTACGGTACAATGAAAGCCAGCCTGACCAATCAACCAATCGTCAAGGCCGAACCAGAGCACCAAACATCCATTATCAAATCAGCAACATTGTCCGCAGGCGACGCCAAAGATGTTGAACACGTTGTGGTCGTTGACTTCGGTGTTAAAGATAACATCGTCAAGTCACTACAACGCCCAGGAGTTGACGTGACCGTTGTCACCCCCGACTCCACATTTGAAGATATCGCTGCACTCCATCCAACCGGCATTTTGTTATCAAATGGCCCTGGTGATCCAACCGACTACGAAGACTTTGTCCCAGTCATCCAGAAGCTCCAAGATAACTATCCGCTGTTTGGTATTTGTTTGGGCCATCAGCTTTTGGCACTGGCTAATGGCGCAACTACTTACAAGATGACGTTTGGTCACCGTGGGATTAACCATCCAGTCAAAAATATCATCACGGGAGACATCTACATCACTTCTCAAAACCATGGCTATGCCGTCGACATTGACTCCGTCAAAGATACCCCACTGGAAGTCACTGCCATTGAAGTCAACGACCAGACGTGCGAAGGCCTGCGCTATCCTGGACGCCCAGTATTTTCAGTCCAGTATCACCCGGAAGCAGCTCCTGGCCCACACGAAGCAACCAAGCTGTTCACTGACTTTATCGAAATGATGCACGTAAACGGAGGGGTTCACTAATGCCAAAAAGAGAAGATATTAAAAAAGTTTTGATCATCGGCTCAGGTCCAATTGTCATCGGCCAAGCTGCTGAATTTGACTACGCTGGAAGCCAAGCCTGCTTGAGTCTCCGTGAAGAAGGCTACTCAGTCATTTTGGTCAACTCCAACCCTGCAACGATCATGACGGATGACGAAATTGCCGACAAGATTTACCTGGAGCCATTAACCGTTCCAAACTTAAAGAAAATTATCGAAAAAGAACATCCAGACGCAATCTTGCCAACCCTAGGTGGCCAAACCGGCTTGAACTTAGCTGTTGAATTGAGCAAGGACGGCATTTTGGATAAATTGGGAATTGAATTATTAGGGACAAGTCTGCAAACCATCAACGAAGCAGAGGACCGTGAAAAATTCAAGGACCTGATGCAGGAACTCCACCAACCAATTCCAGATTCAAAAACAGTCTATGACCTCCAAGATGGCCTCGACTTCGCCCACCAGATCGACTACCCGGTTATTATTCGTCCAGCCTACACGCTGGGAGGAACCGGTGGCGGAATCGCGCATAACGACGATGAAATGAAGACCATTTTGAACCGTGGCCTAACCATGTCACCATCGACTGAATGCTTGATCGAGAAGAGCATCGCAGGCTACAAAGAAATCGAATTTGAAGTCATGCGTGACCATCATGGCAGCTCGATTATCGTGACTGGGATGGAGAACTTTGACCCAGTCGGTATCCACACTGGCGATTCCATCGTCTTCGCGCCAACCCAAACCTTAACTGATAAGGAGTATCAACGTCTGCGTGACGCATCCTTGACCATTGTCAACGCCCTTAAAATCGAGGGTGGCTGCAACGTCCAATTGGCACAAGATCCAAACAGCGAAGCCTACTACGTCATCGAAGTCAATCCACGGGTCAGCCGTTCTTCAGCGTTAGCCTCAAAAGCAACTGGTTACCCAATTGCCAAGATTGCGGCTAAAATTGCCATTGGACTGAACCTTGATGAAATCATGAATCCAATAACGCAAACCACGTTCGCGATGTTTGAACCAGCTTTAGATTACGTCGTTGCTAAGATTCCACGCTTTGCCTTTGATAAATTCACAAACGCAGATCGCAAACTGGGAACCCAAATGAAGGCGACCGGAGAAGTCATGGCGATCGGTAGTACCATTGAAGAATCACTGTTGAAAGCTGTTCAATCGTTAGAGCTTGACCAACAAGCGCAAACCGACCTGATTCCGACTTATTCGCGCGATATGTCTATGGGCGACCTGTTGGAAAAGATCAAAACACCCACCGATTATCGTCTGTTTGAAATTTTTGCCGCAATTGGTAAAGGTGCCACGATTCAACAAATTAACCGTTCGACGCAAATTGATTTGTATTTCTTATCCAAATTAGAAAATATCCTCAAGATGCAGCAACAGATGACCGACGGCCTGCTCAGCGCCGACATGGTTTTAAAAGCCCGTAAGTTAGGCTTTAACAACACCATGATCAAAGCCATTCATCACGCTACTGACGATGAATTAGTTAAGTTAGACCAAATGGAGGATCAACACTTGGTTTACAAGATGGTCGATACCTGTGCTGCCGAATTCGACAGCACAACGCCTTACTACTATAGTACTGTCGGCAACGAGAACGAAAGCAAGCCTCTGGGCAACAGCATTGTCGTTATCGGTGCCGGCCCGATCAGAATCGGCCAAGGCGTCGAGTTCGACTATGCAACCGTTCACTGCGTCAAAGCCATTCAAGCAGCTGGATACAATGCCATTATTATCAATAACAATCCAGAAACCGTTTCAACTGATTTCTCGATTTCAGATAAGCTCTACTTCGAACCGCTCACGATTGACAGTGTCATGAACATCATCAATTTGGAACAGCCAATCGGCGTCATTGTTGAATTTGGCGGCCAAACTGCCATTAACCTGACCGAAGCGTTAACCAAACACGGCGTTTCAATTCTCGGGACTTCTCTTCACGGCATCGAACAGACCGAAGACCGTCACCAGTTTGAAGACCTGTTAATTGATCAAAATATCGCCCACCCTAAAGGCGATACTGCCACCAGTGCACCGGAAGCCCTTGAAATTGCCAATAAGCTGGGCTACCCAGTCCTCGTACGCCCAAGCTTTGTTCTCGGCGGTAAAGGTATGGCGGTTGTCCACAACGACGATGAGTTAAATGAATACCTCATCCCCGCCCTTAAAAACAGCCATGGTGAACCGATTTTGATTGACCAATATATCCCTGGAACTGAATGTGAGGTTGATATCCTAAGCGACGGCAATGAAGTTTTCGTCCCAGGTATCATGGAACATCTCGAAGGTGCCGGCATTCATTCAGGCGACTCGATTGCGATGTATCCACCTCAGACGTTGACGGACGACCAGAAAGAAAAAATCGTTGCCATCGCTACCAAGATTGGCAAACAGGTTCACGCAGTCGGCATGATGAACATTCAGTTTATTGTCGCAGATGAGGTCTACGTCATCGAAGTCAACCCACGTGCATCTCGTACCGTGCCGTTCATGAGTAAGATTGTCAAACTGCATCTGGCACAATTAGCAACGCAGTTAATCTTAGGCAAATCGCTTGATGAAATTGGCCTGAAGCCTGGTTTGCATCCAGAACCCGCTAAAGTTTACGTCAAAGCACCAGTCTTCTCGTTTGCTAAGATACCTGGTGCGCCAACAGCATTAAGCCCAGAAATGAAGTCAACCGGAGAAGACATCGGCTCTGGCGACAACTTACAGGAAGCTTTACACAACGCCCTATTTGACAGTTACCACATTGACACCAACAATTTAAGCGGCGACGTCTTATTATCAGAATTTGACGCCAACAACGCCAGCTTGGTTGGCCAACTTAAAGGAAGTGGCTTCGGAATTCAAACCTACCACGAAAATATGGACTGGCCGGATGACCTCGCCTTTGTCCTGAGTTCAGAAGACGAAACGTCCGATCAGAAACAGCTGGTTGCCAATGCCTTAAGTCATCAAGTACCCGTATTTACCGCACAGGACACAGTGATGGGTGTGTTTCAGCCACAACTGATTAAATAGCTTGATTTAGAAATGACAAAGCACCTTCGGAGAATTCAACTCCGAAAGTGCTTTTTTGATTTGGTCATCATTTACCAATGCGAATCGCTTGTCTTTCCATTTCAAACGCGGTTCAATGAACGTGAATAAAATATTGTTGGTAAATCTTAGGGAGGTAATCACATGTTAGACGTTATCAAATCATTGGATCGATTAACTTGGAACACCCAACACCATTTCGCTCACATCGAGGCGCAGCACGACTTCATCCGGGCTTGGGCAATTCAGTTTGAACTGGGCTACACCGATGTTCGAGTTGTTCAAATGGCTTTGCAATTAGACGGTAAGCACCATGATCTTCTGGTCAAATTCACTGCAGCTTACGACAAAGTATATGATTATGAATACGCATTTGTGGCCGGCGGTTTGGAAGGCTTCAACGAGAAGTATGGTGACAAAATTGAAGATTACCGCGCTGCAGCCAATGAATTCCTTGGTTTAATTGATCAGGTCCGTGAATTAAATGGCAAGTAATCCAATATCGAAGCACATGGTATACCTTACATTTGCCTTACTAACTTTTTTTGAATTATACTGTGTGTAAGGACAAGTAAGGAGGAAATGCTATGGCAAAACGTGATCGTCATATTGTGGTCATCTCTAAAATCACCGCAAAAAACCAAGTCACAGTTCCCAAAACAATTCGTGACGTCCTAAATGTCAAATCATCGGATGAAATTGAATGGGAACTAGGCAGTGATGGCCAAATTACTGTGAAGCGGACATCCCCCGAAAAAAATGATTTCTGGAAGATGGTTGATGCGCAAGAAAAGAAATACGGGCGTGTTGCCACCCCGGAAATAGATTGGGGCGAAGATGTTGGTTCGGAGGATTTTGATTAATGGAATTACATCAAGGAAATATACTGTTTATCAATCTTAATCCTGCCAAGGGAACTGAAACAAAAAAAGAGCGGCCATGTATGGTTGTTAGTAACGATGAGTATAACCGACATCTCAACACCGTCTTAGCCATCCCTATCAGTTCATCTGATAAGTACCAGGCGCAGGAAAGATTTGTTCAATCACCGTTTTTTCAAAGGATTGACTTGGAGTCAGTTCATGGAACCGCGCTTCTCCAACATGTTTGGGCAATTGATCCCGAAAAACGATCTAATGGGGAAATAGTCGGGCAAGCTCCGGCAGGGATCATCAAAACCATTTCAGGAGTCCTCAAAGAATTTTTTTAGAACGCCATCCATTTCCCGAATTATTAAAAACGTTACGGTATCAATTTAATTGCTAACGGATATTGTAGAATCTAAAAATGTCCTTCACCGGATCTAAAATTGGTGAAGGACATTACTTTATCCATAGTTATTAATTTCACTTCGATTGGCATCCCATGGGAACGTATAAACCACGCCTTCCATATGAGACTTGGGCACAAATCCCCAGTAACGACTGTCATAGGAAATATTCCGGTTATCACCCATCACAAAATACTGACCCTTGGGAACCACGGCAGTCTATCCACCTCTGTTCCACTTCTTGGAAAGAATCGATAAATTAAAACCATTATCGTCAACGTTGCTCAAAGTACCGGTAGTCTGCTGCTGACGGGAGATGAACGGCTGCTTGATGTACTTACCGTTTACGTATAAGTGCCCAGTCTTGGTATAGGTAATCCTGTCACCCGGAATGCCAATGACGCGTTTGACAAATTCAGTGTTCGGTCGCGTATCCGGCGCCAATTTATAAGCATTAAACACCACCACTGACAAACGTTTGATTGGTTTGGTCTTTAAGATAACCACGTGCTCGTTGTTCTGCAGGTTGGGCATCATCGAATCACCATCCACTCTGACTGGTGAAATAATGTAGGTTTTAAGTAGTAGTGCCAGTGCCAATCCAATGACGATTGGCAGGATCCAGCTGAAGATGCTCTTGATAACTTTCATCTTTTCCTCCTATTGGATGTATATTGCATGCCTATAAGTGTATGCCTCCGAGTCTAAATTTTCAACGTACAATGTAAAGGAGAGCGGGCTAACTTTTAGGCATATTTGGACAGTGAGAGCAGCCGGCGATCTCCGAAAGTTTCTACTTAAAATTAATATATAGCCAAAATTCAGTTGATGCACAATGCTTGAATCTATGCGTAATTACATATATAATTACGCATAGAAAGGGTGATAACAGTGACTGTAAAAACGCGGCGTCAAGGCAATTCAATTATGGTGACAATTCCTGCTTCGTTTAACATAGGGGAAAACGTTGAGTTTGAACCAATCAAGGATGAAAACGGCGTGATCAGTTTGTTACCAGTTCGGCACAACATTTATACTGCAGAATCGAACTATGATCTTCGAAAAGCAATGGAAGAAGAAAACATTGGAGACAATGGCACGCCGGTTGGTCGAGAGGACATTTGGAATGACTAAAGACATCCCGCAGCAAGGAGATCTCATCTGGATTGATAGTGAACCACATGCCGGCCATGAATATGGTGGCCATAATCCAGATTCCAGTAATACTTTTAGACCGTTACTGGTTGTCAGTGATAAAGCATATAATCAACGGACAGGTATGATTGTCGGCTTTCCAATTACCCATGCAACTAAAATTAAGGCACCTTTTCAGATTACACTTTCTTCTCATAAAATAGAAGGCCACGTTATTTTAACCGGTCTTTTGGGTTATGACTACGTCGCCGGATCCGGCAAGATTGTTGATCATGTCAATGCGGCGGAATTAGCACAAGCTTTGACTGCTATTAAAGATATTTTTGGCTTTTTTGATTAATGTCTTAAGCCAATGCATTTCACTGAGTTGAATTAAATCACAGACGAGCGCTAACCACTTCAATATAGTTAGCGCTTTTTTATTATCACACAATTACCTAAACAAGACTAGGAAGGACTTAGTGGGAAAACAAAAGCCTCGAAGCATCGCGCTTCGAGGATCACATTGATGGTTAATATCGGATTGGCTTCGTCATCCAAAATTGAATGGTGTTCACAAATTCCCACTTATCATGACCGACCTTCATATAGTAGGTAATAATAGGTGTTTTGTGACCATGACGGAAAATCAACTTCCGATAATTGTACTTGGTCTTCAAATAGTAACGTTGCGGATTCTTATAGCGCATCACCATTGTTCTTGAGTGCTTTGTGTACTTGTACTCAACATGCTTGGTGTCCTTGAACAAGTCCTGGCGATCATCTTCAAATTCGCCCCAGTTCACCGAATTGTACTGAAGGACTTTTTGTTTGGTGGCATACCCTAATGAATTCATATCCAAGTGTTTCCAGTTGGTACTGGCAGACGCTGAGGTCTGGGCTAAAACCAATAGAGAAAAGAATGCTAACAGTAACAACCACTTTAAAGTAATCCGATGTTGTCTGGTAACTAACAAGTTCATCATCGACCTTTCATTAAATGGATGATTGTGAATAATGCTCATCCATAATCCAATGAATCTTAAATGCGACTAATCTAATTAGTGGTTAACCGGCTTGACCAACCAGAATCGATACGTCGCCGGATAGCCCACTTCCAAGGACTAATATTTGATTGGCTTAAACATCCAGTACTTAATCGTATACAGGAACTGAAACTTCTGATTACCAAGCTTGTAATAATATTGAATAACTGGCTGCCGTTTATTTCCATGGAAAACAAGTTTTCGATAATTGTACTTTGTATTTACTTCAGGGGATTTTGATTTGTTCAGATAGCGAATAACCATCACTCGAGATTGATGATTATATTTGTACTTAGTTGATTTGGTATCCTTGAAATACTTGTTCTCATAAATCTCTTCATAGTTGCCCCAGTTACTACCATCGTATTTAAGGATCCGCTGCTTCTTTGCATATCCCATAATTTTGAGACTGTATGGCTGCCATGCAGCAGCATGTATCTGATTGCATCCAATCAATAGTGCTCCAGCAAATGTCATGATCATTAGAAGAAATACTCGATACCATTCTTTTTTCATCTACTTTTCCTCTTTCCCTAGTGAAATCCAAATCACCATTAGCGCAGTCAGCTGTTCGATCTCCTACATTCTTGGAACAAGATGGTTGGCAATCTTAAAAACCGACACCTGACGAATCTTGAACTGGGTGACCATATATGACTCATCGCTTGAATCATACCCATCCTTATACGGAATGGTATACACAGTCTGATGAGGCGCACGGCTTTGCACTTTAGTGTACCTTGGGTCAGATCTGATTGCAGTCACTGGATGGCCATCAAATAGAATCCGTACTCGAACAGATCCCTTCGGCGAAAGTGACAACAGCAATACTGTGATAAAGCAGAGGAGAACAACGACACTCAGCATTTTAAATGACTTAATCAAGAATTTGTTCAGCTTCATCGCCCCCTCTACCCAAAGTATTGATCAGCCGTAACGGCAACGTGAAAAATCCCTAAATAAGTTCTGATGGCAAAAGTTGATGTGCGAACACCTGTACTGCCATCTTTGTATGGATATTTGTCAGGGACATAATATACGGGAATTTGAAGTGATTTGCTCGTCTTGGGAGAAAATTTTGGATTACAATGAAATGCAGAAACTGGTGATACACCATGCACCATCATATTGGCTCGAACGGCGTTTTTGACCGAGACTGTAAAAAATAAGCACACCAGGAAAAGAACGATCACTACACCCGCCAAGGCTTTTACCAATTTTCCTTTCATGATCAATCGCCACTTTCATAACATTTTTTATATACCGTTGCTGACTTTCCTAGTAGCAATACTACATTGTTAGAACTCTGGCTGAGTCGGGTAAGCAATGTGAAATACCCATAAGTAGGATCTGACGTCAAACATCGAAGCCTTAAACCCGTTCATATCAGTAAATGAGTATTTTAGTGGAATGGTATGTATAGTGGCCTTGAAAGCTTTGCTGTTTGATTGGCTATATTTAGGATTGCATTTCAAAGCAGCTGAAAATGGAGCTCCTTCGATTGCCATGGTTGCTCTCACAGCATTTTTAGGAAACACAGTTATCAATAAACCCAAAATGAGTATTAAGGAAACTGCGGTATAAATAATTCGTTTAATCCTGATTTTTATTTTTGTAGTTTTCATCATTACGTCCTGACTTCATAAATTGTAGGACTCCATCAGTTACGGTAAGAATGGAATGGTTGGGGCCGCGAAATGAAAGATCCCCAAGTAGGTCTTCATGTGAAATAGTGAAATCTGTGTTCCATACCCATTTTTGTACGCATACTTATTTGAGATGGAATAGAGATTTTCGCCTAAACTTTTACTCGTCTTGGGAGCATATACAGGATCACATTGAAATGCCGCAACCGGTGATGCCCCGTGGAGTAACATGGTTGTCCGAACGGCATTTTTAGGCGATATTGTAGACACCAGAAATAGAAATAACACAATCACAACAATTGAATACAATGTTTTTCGAAGTACAGTGTGCTGATTATTTTTCATCACTTATATCCCCATTTCTATAACGCGCATCCGATTTGTTCTACTAAGACCAAATATTTTCTTGATTTTTGTTAGGGGTGCAAATAATCTGCTTCGCGTATGGGATGTATAATACACCATATGCTTCGTTACCTTAGAAACGGTTATTGTATGATGCCATCCATACTTCTTCGAATGTAGTTGGATTACATCACCAACGCGAACTTTTGACATCACCTTTCGCAAACTGCTTGTAACAAAATGTGGTCGATGCTTGGTCTTGGTCCAATATTTATAAAAGCCATTGACTGTTGACCAACTAGTAGAATAGTTCCAATGTTTTTCAATTACCTTCCCAAAAATCTTGGTTGACTTTGTTCTGCGACAGTACCACTTACGCGTATTCTTTGTCCATTTGTTCTGTGAATAAAAATGTGCCCCCTTTGCATGTTTACTAACCGAAGTCATTCTTGCTCCAGCATGGGCCCTATCTTGTGAGGCCAAATTTGTACAATCCCCGCCTCTAGCGTATGGGTTAAAATTAGGATAATACTTGTTATACTTTTTCCAATGCTTTCTTTCATACCTGACTTCTCTCCGCTGATTTCTATCCAGTTTTTGTCCCTTTCTCCAAGTCGTCTTATAAGGCTTTTGTTTCGTCTTATTGCTCGGCTGAAATTGGCCGTTTGAATGCATAGATTTCTGAGAATAATGATCAGAATGGGAGTTGCGAGTTTCCTTATTCTGTGGCTGTTTTTGAGAAGTAACAGATGCAGAAGCACCATTGTTCTTATTAGAGTTGTTACTTTGAAACTGAGTCTGGTTAGAACTTCTACCGGTGACAGCACTACCTGTTTTCGTAGTTGCAGAACCAGCAGAATCGTTGACACCTGTCATGCCCTCAGCAGTGCTGTTATTAGTCCCATTAACGGACTGACCTTGAGGATTGGATACAACAGTAGCAGAACCATTATTGGCTGTGGCACCAGCTGTTGCACCACCAGTAGAAATTCCGCCGCTTCCGTTGTTGACGCCACCCCCACCGGTGTTTCCACCAGGAATGTAGCCCCCGCCGCCACTATTGTTATTATTGTTATCGTCATTACCGTTGTCATTGTCGTTGTTGTCATCATTGGTTTGATTCTGGCTGTTAGTGACATTGTT
>NZ_JAXGWW010000028.1:0-16414 GCF_040773105.1 Lentilactobacillus sp. | reverse complement strand
TATTTAAATCACATTCTGTTTAGTTTGAGTCGTAGTTTTGTGTTTCCTTTTTACCTAGTGGAAACGTGTTCCTCAAACCAGACTCCTCCGCTTAATCCAATAACCAGCTTTGGCGCAAAGACAGCGCCATAGCTGGTTATCACATTAATGCTCGGAGTCTAAGCGGTTTGAGTCACACTCTATTTCTTTAACCTCGACTTACTTTCCGCCCGTTCCTTATACATCGGAATTTCATCCTCACTGGCTCTAACCCAGTGATGCGGGACAATTTCGACCAACGAACGTTCCTTGCCGTCAAATTCTTGACTGGCATCATACGGAATCTGCACCCGTGCCCGCTCGTACTCTGGATCCGGCACTGGCACAGCCGACAGTAGACTTGCCGTGTAATCATGCAGCGGGTGGGCATATATCTCATCCGAGCTGGCAATTTCCAACATTCGACCGTAATGCATAACGCCAATCCGGTCACTAATGTACTTAACCATGGACAGGTCATGGGCGATAAACAGGTAGGTCAAATTCCGTTCCCGCTGCAGCTTCTTGAGCAGGTTGACCACCTGAGCCTGAATCGAAACATCCAGTGCTGAAATTGGCTCATCAGCGATGATGAATTGTGGCTGAACGGCCAAGGCTCTGGCAATCCCAATTCGTTGTCGCTGGCCACCAGAGAATTCATGGGGGTAACGACTGGAATGGTCCTTGTTCAATCCAACGGTTTCAAGCAAGTCTTCAACTTGTTTGGACCGGTCGGCATCATCTTTAGCCAAGTGGTTGATATCAATTCCTTCAGCCACGATATCTTTAACCTTCATCCGAGGGTTAAGTGATGCGTAGGGATCCTGGAAAATCATCTGCATATCCCGTCGGAACGATTGACGCTTGCTCTTGGTATTAAGCTGAGAGACATCTTGACCGTCAAAAATAATCTTGCCGGCAGTTGGTTCGTACAGGTGAATAATTGCCCGACCAGTTGTCGTCTTTCCTGATCCGGATTCGCCTACCAAGCCAAACGTCTCGCCACGGTACACGTCAAAGGTGATGTCGTCAACCGCGCGGACTTCATTAGGTTTACCAATGTTAAAATACTGTTTTAAATGTTCAACCTGTAAAATTTTATTTTCGTCTGAATAGTCAATCACAGTTGCTCCTCCTGTTCTTCAACGTGTGTGCCCTTGCTCTTATCAATTTCTTGATGAACAAGTTCGGCGTAATGCTTTTGACGTTCGATAATTGGTGCAGGCGGAGTGACTTTTGGTGCCCGCGGATCCAACAGCCAGGTTGCAGCATAATGGGTGTCAGACACCTTGAAAAATGGCGGCTCCTTTTCGGTATCAATCTTCAGCGCATACTGATTTCGGGGTGCAAAGGCGTCTCCCTTTGGTGGATCCAATAAATCAGGCGGCGTTCCTGGGATCGACGGTAATTCAGTTCCGGAAGTATCCATGGTTGGCATGGAATTCAAGAGCCCCCAAGTATACGGATGCTTTGGATTATAGAAGATTTCGTCAACCGTTCCGTACTCGACAATCTTGCCGGCGTACATAACGGCAACTCGATCGGCCATGCCGGCAACGACTCCCAAATCATGGGTAATGAAAATGATGGAAGTATTGGTCTTCGCCTGTAACTCTTTCATCAAATCCAAAATCTGAGCTTGGATCGTTACGTCCAAGGCAGTCGTCGGCTCATCAGCAATCAAAATTTCAGGGTAGTTGACCAGCGCAATCGCAATCACAATCCGTTGTCTCATCCCACCTGAAAATTGGTGGGGATAGTTATTGATTCGTTGCTCAGCGTTATCAATCCCAACTAATTTCATCATTTCCAATGCCTGGGCATAGGCCTTTTCACGCTTCATGCCCTTATGAATAATTAGCGGTTCAGCAATCTGTTTACCAATTTTCATGGTTGGGTCCAGTGACGTCATCGGGTCCTGGAAGATTTCGGCGATATCGCGTCCCCGAATTTGATCCATTTGCTTTCGCGTCTTCTTTAATAAATCCTGATCCTTAAACATGATTGTCCCGCTGTCGATAACGGCATTGGGAGAATTTAATCCCATAATACTTCTTGTGGTAACAGTTTTTCCTGAACCGGATTCCCCAACAATCGCTAAGGTTTCTCCCTTGGCCAGGTCAAAGCTGACGTCTCGAATCGCTTTAACAGTTCCTGCATACGTATTGAAGTTGATTTTGAGATTTCTTACCTCAAGTACATCATTCTTGTTTTCCATCTCAAAACACCTACTCTCTACTCTTTGGATCAAGGGCATCTCTTAGCCCATCACCCAAGATATTAAATGCAATCATTAATACGGACAGCACAATCGCTGGATACCACATTTGATATGGCAGGAACTGGAAGTTCTTCTGGCCATCGTTGATCAAAGTACCAAGTGATGCTTGTGGTGCACTGATACCGATTCCGATGTATGACAGGAAGGCTTCGAAGAAAATTGCGGTTGGAATCGTAAACATCAAGTTAATGATGATAATACTACTCAAGTTCGGCAATAAATGCTTGAAGGCAATCTTCCAAGAGCTCTCACCCAATGTTCTGGCCGCCAGGATAAATTCCTGGTTCTTAAGCTCCAGCGTTTGCGCTCGAATCAGTCGGGCCATGTTAATCCAACTGGTAATGGCGATTGAAAGGATAATTGCGCTCATCCCTGGCTTCAATACCAAAATCAACAGAACCATGACAACCAGGTTAGGAATTGACAACATGATTTCAATGATTCGTTGCATCAAGGTATCAACTCGACCGCCAACCCAGCCGGAAGTAATGCCGTAAACAACTCCGATTGCCAAATCGAAGAAACTGGCAATCAAAGCAATTTCAAGCGAAATTCGAGTTCCATAAAGAATTCTGGAGAACAGGTCACGACCAAGGTAATCCGTTCCTAAAATGTAGAAGTGATTACCGGCGTGGGCTTGAGCATAAGCATTCACCCGCTCGCCGGATTGTTCAATCGTTCCGTTAAACCCATTAATGTCAATTCCCGGAATCTTTGGTGGTAAATTAGCAAAGTTGGGGTTTGTGGCATTTGGATTATGAGTTTCAAAGATAAATGAGAAGAAAGCTAAGATGAATAAAATGATCAAAATAACCAATGAAATCATCGCTGCTTTATTTTTACGTAATCGGCGCCACGAATCTTGTAAGAAAGTTAAGGATGGCGTTGCGATTTTTTCGTCATCTAATTTAGCACGGTCAGAACCGGCTAATGGTGTAAAATCGTCGGCTGAAGCCTGTTTTGCATTGTCTGCCATTATTATTCTCCCTCCTACTTATTAATTCTGATTCGTGGATCAATTAATCCATAAACAATGTCAGTGATTAACAGCACAACACAAAGCATCGCACTATAGACAATGGTCAGTCCCATGATAGTTGGGTAGTCGTTTGTCAGAACCGACTTAACGAATTGCTCACCAATACCAGGAATTGAGAAGATGTTTTCAACAACCATTGAACCGGTCATGATGTTAACAGCCAGTGGCCCAACAATTGTGACAACTGGAATCAAACTATTCCGCAGTGCGTGGTGATAGATGATTCCAACTTTATTGAGCCCCTTGGCTTTGGCGAGTTCGATATAATCCGAACTCAACACGTCCACCATTTCCGTCCGCATAAATCGGGCGGTTTCAGCTAACGGCGACGCGGCCAGGGCCAACGTTGGAAGGACGGTATACATAAACCCGCCCCAGTCTGCAATTGGAAACAGTCGTAATTTCAGTCCAAGGTAGTACTGTAGAAGAACCGCCAAAACGAAGGATGGAATTGAAATAAACAGAATTGACAGAATTGTCGCTGATGTATCAATCCAAGTGTTCGCTTTGATGGCACCAATTGCACCAACGATCAATCCAGCAATCACACCCAAAACCATTCCTTGGCCACCAATGATAAGAGATGGGCCAAGTCGGCTTGAAATCAGATAAGAGACCGGTTGGTTACTGAACTGGAATGAAGTCCCGAAGTTACCATGGATAATCCCACCAAGGTAGACCAGGTACTGTTGCCAAACCGGCTTATCCAACCCATACTGCTTATAAATTTGATGAATCTGTGTTGGTGTCAACTTGGCTTGGTTAGTCAGTGGCGTACCAGGCATTAGCTTCATCATGAAAAAGGTAATTGTACTGACGATAAACAAGGTCAGAATAATGTAAAATATTCGTTTTCCCAAGTATTTTGCCATAAGTGTTCCTCTCATTTCTAATTATGTTGTCACTATTTTTTCATAAACCCCATAATAATGTAAAAGAGGCCGGATTTCAATAACCAGCCTCAAATACATCGAACTGTTCATTTAATAATTACTTAACGTATGCCTTCGCAAAGTCATACTGTGGTGAGGTGGTAAATGCTTGAACACCCTTTACAGAAGGTCGTACCAATGCGGCTTGTCCTTGTTGATAAAGGGGAACGACTCCCTGTTGGTTCATCAAGATCTTTTCAGCTTGAACCATATCATTCCAACGAGCAGTTTCATTGTTGGCATCTTGGTCTTCTGACTTCTTAACTAATGCATCGTACTCCTTGTTGGACCACTTACCATCGTTGTATGAATTGTCTGAAGTCATCAAATCCAAGAAGTTGCTTGGATCTGGGTAATCGGCAATCCATGCGGAAAGTCCAATGTCAAATTGTTGATTTTCCATCTTGGTCAATTTTGACTTGAATGGAATGTTTGAGTTGGTAATCTTCAAACCTGGTAATTTGGTTAATTGACTTTGAACGAATTCAGTTGCACGTTTGGTATCGTCATCATCTGCACCCATCAATGTCAAGCTCAATGACTTCTTGCCAACTTGCTTCATCCCTTTTGCGAATAAGGTCTTAGCTTCCTGCAAGTTGTAATCAGTACCTGACTTTACATATGCTTGAGCAGCGAAATCTTTGCCGTTGTGCTTAGCCATACTTGCTGGGACAAAGCCCTTAGGTGTGATATCGCCACCTTGCATAACCTTGTTAACCATTTGCTTCTTGTCGATCGCTAATGCCATCGCCTTACGGATATTCACGTTTCTAAGTGCTGGTATCTTCTTAGTGTTAAATTCCATATAAGTGGTTGAGGCTTGTGGGAAGACTGTGTATGCCTTATTGTTCTTGTTGTTGGCAGCCAAAGTTCCACTCAAAGTGGTGTAGTCAAGCTTGTTACTTTGATAACTGCTCAAAGCGGTTGAAGGTGTCTTAACAGCTTGATAGTTAACTTGTTGGAGCTTAACTTTTTTGGCATCCCAATACTTGGTGTTCTTAACAAGCTTCCAAGTATCGTTAGTTCCTGACCAGCCTTTAAGAATAAATGGACCATTGTAACTGTTCTTAGTTGAGTCAGTTCCGTAGTTGTTACCATACTTGTTCACAACTTTAGAATTTTGTGGGAAGAATTCAGGTTGGGTAACCATGAACTTAAAGTAACTTTGTGGCTTGTCCAAAGTAACAACGAACTTGTAGTCACCATCTGCTTTAACCCCCAATTTTGAAGGTGACATTTTACCAGCATTAATCTTTTCGGCATTCTTAACGTTGGCAAATATGTAAGCGTATTGTGAAGCAGTCTTAGGCTTAACGGTTCTTTGCCATGAGAAGACGAAATCTTTGGCGGTAACTGGAGTGCCATCATTCCATTTGGAGTGACGTAAATTAAATGTCCATGTCTTACCATCTTTTGATACGCTGTAGCTCTTGGCAACACCAGGGTCAACCTTGTTGTTCTTGGCCATTCGAAAAAGCCCTTCGTTGGTACCATTGGCAACTTGTGCTGAATATAAATCAATCATCTTAGATGTATCCATCGTTTGAATTGCTGATGGTGTCATCCAACTGATTTCTTGCTTTTTGGTTCCTTGTGACGACTTACTGCCACACCCTGCAAGGATAAGTGCTGAAACGAGCGCTACCCCACCGAGCTTCGCTAATGAATTAATTTTCATAACGCGATACTTCCCTTCCAAATATGAAATACTTATTTTGTGATAGTCCTATTTTAAATTAAAATTTGATTAAAAGCAATGCATCCTGCGACTTTTATTGCCTTGTAACAGTCCCCAATTGGTATAGGTGGTTAATTGTGAAGTCCAAAGTCGGTTAACCACGGTTGTTTAGGAAATGCATTTCACTTTTTACGATCGGCAAAAAAGATTGGTCAAAATCGTTCGATCTAATATGTCCCTTCCAATCGTATAAATGATCGGACCAGGAGTAAATCGTTTCACAGAATGAGTCAATGAATTACTCACTATATTAGTGAGCCTTCAAAATGTTTGATATGCATGATTGATGTATATTTTCACTAAATTCCAACCAGTCGCTTCCAGCTATCAAAAATAGCCAAACACCCATATCCTGGATGTTTGGCTATTTTTCTTATACTGGGCAGCAATTTGATTTTTGCCACACTTTTAAAATTATTTAATTGAAATCTTGGACCAATCCCATTGCGGTGCTGTTGGGAAGAACTGAACGCCGTGAACCTTTGATTTCATCAACGTTGAAATGGCTGGCTGATACAGTGGCACAATTCCTTGATCGTTCATCAAGATCTTCTCTGCTTGAACCATGTCTTTCCAACGGGCGTTTTCGTTGGCAGCGTCTGTACTCTCTGATTTTTTAACCAAAGCGTCGTATTTGGCGTTGCTCCACTTACCGTTGTTGTAAGCGTTCTTGGAAGTTAAGATATCCAAGAAGTTGCTTGGATCAGGGTAATCAGCGTTCCAAGCAGTGATAACCAAATCAAATTGGCCGCTGGCTGAACGTGACAGACGTGTCTTATAAGGCACGTTTTGATTGGTGATCTTAACACCCGGCAATTTGGTTAACTGACTTTGAACAAATTCGGTTGACCGTTTGGCAACGTCGGTGTCATCTGAAAGTAATGTCAGGTTAACCGACTTCTTACCCGTTTCTTTCAAGCCCTTTGCCCAGTATTTCTTGGCTTGAGCTAAATTGTACGAAACCGCGCTTGGGACGTATGATTCATCCGCAAAGTCCTTGCCGTTATGTTGAGACATATCGTCAGCAACAAAGCCCTTTGGTGCTTGAGAACCATCAGCTAAAACTTTATTAGCAAGTTGTTTTTTGTCAATTGCCAGCGAGAAGGCTTTTCGAATATTCTTATTCCTAAACATCGGGAACTTCTTCTCATTCATTTCAAGGTAGTAAATCGAAGCTTGCTTGTATAGATGGAAGTTCTTATCGTTCTTGTATTGCTTAACTTGGGTGCCACTCAACGTTGTGAAATCAAGCTTGCCACTTTGGAAACCGTTAAGCGCTGTGTTTGGATCCTTAATCGCTTGCATATTCAATGTATCCAGCTTAATTGATTTGGCATCCCAGTACTTCGGATTCTTAACTAATTTCCAGGTATCGTTGGTTCCGTTCCAACCCTTGAGCACGAATGGGCCATTATAACCATTCTTTTGCGAATCGGTTCCATATGATGAGCCGTATTTCTTGACCACAGAAGTTTCCTCTGGGAAGTAGTAGCTTTGCGATACCATGGACTTAAAGTAACTTTGTGGCTTGATTAAATGAACAACCAGCTTGTAGTCACCCTCGGCTTTGGCACCCAGCTTGGAAGGTGACATCTTGCCGGCATTGATTTTATCGGCGTTTTCGATGTTGGTAAAGATGTAAGCATATTGTGATGCCGTCTTTGGGTTCACCGTTCGTTGCCATGAGTAAACAAAGTCTTTGGCCGTTACCGGCTTACCATCGTTCCACTTTGAATGACGCAGGTTAAACGTCCAAGTTTTACCGTCCTTTGAAACGGTGTAGTTCTTAGCGACACCAGGAATAACCGTATTATTCTTGGACATTTGCAGCAAGCCTTCATTTGTCGCATTGATGTTTTGACTCGAAATCAAATCGGTCATCTTGGATGCGTCCATGGTGTTGATGTTAGCCGCAACCATCCAATTGGCCGTCTGCTTCTTGGCACCGGAATCAGAGGACTTACTGCCACACCCCGCCAACACAAGCGCCGTGAGTAACCCAACCCCACCAATTTTTAATAATGATTTAGTCTTCATAAAATATGAAACTTCCCTTCTTGTATTATGTATATCTGTGAACCTTTACATTCTAAATTAAATTTTAATTAAAATCAATATCATTTTGTAATCGATTCAATTGCGCAATAGCAACCGATTGCGAACAATTTAATGAGATCACTGTCGGCGTCGATTAATTTTAAATGATAATCCTTGATTCTTCGTTAAAGTCTTTCTACAAAATCATGCTCTGATTCAATCTCCGATGCACTTTGTCTACAAATTATTTACATTTGTGTGTTATACTTGAACACATAATTTATTAGGAGGCACCACATGGATTTACAAGAAACTTTAACTCCTGTCGTTACAATCGGATTGAACCGAAACGCCAGCAGCTTTGATTATTCAATGACCGAGTTGAACAATCTGGCCGAAGCCAACAATATGAAGGTTGTCGAAACCTTGGTTCAAAAATTAGATCGACCAGACCCTGCCACTTATTTTGGTAAGGGAAAAATTGAAGAACTGACTCAGGTTGTCATTGACGATGGCGTTGATACCATCGTGGCCAATGACGAACTATCTCCCAGCCAGATTCGAAATATCGAAAAAAATACGCATGCACGAATTATTGACCGAACCGGCCTCATATTGGAAATCTTCGCCAACCGGGCGCAATCGCGGGAAGCCAAACTTCAAGTCGAGTTGGCTAAATTAAAATATCAACTGCCACGGCTGCACACCAGTGCCAGTCAACGCTTGGACCAGCAAACCGGTACCAGTAGTGGTGCCGGTGGCGCAACCAACCGTGGTGCCGGTGAATCTCAATACGAATTGAACCGCCGGACACTCGAGAAGCGGATTACGCACGTTAATCAGGAACTCAAAGAAACCGCCAAGGCTGATCAAACCAAGCGTAAACAACGTGACCGCAGTGAAATGCCAACAGTTGCCCTTGTTGGTTACACTAACGCCGGTAAATCAACCGTGATGAACGGGATGATCAACCTATTTGGTGAGAACGAAGACAAACAAGTTATGGTCAAAAACATGCTGTTTGCCACCTTGGATACCTCGGTTCGTAAGTTGACCCTGCCCGATCAAAAACGTTTCCTATTCAGTGATACCGTCGGATTCGTCAGTCAACTGCCCCACCAATTGGTCCAAGCATTTAAGTCAACGCTTTCTGAAGCTGCTAATGCCGATCTGTTAATTCAAGTGGTTGATTACTCGGATCCCCACCGTGAGTTGATGATGAAGACAACTGAGGACACTTTGAACGAAATTGGGGTTACCGGCGTACCGATGATTGTCGCCTTAAACAAGGCTGACAAGATGGACATCACATTTCCTTCCCGAGAAGGCGATAACTTAATCATGTCTGCCAAGGACGAACAGTCCCTTCAAGAACTCACCAAGATGATTAAAGAAAAGATTTTCAAAAACTATCAAAAGCTGTCACTGCTGATTCCTTTCAGCAAAGGTGACGTGGTTTCATATTTAAACGAAAATACCAACATCGAAAAAACCGATTATCGAGACGATGGTACGGTTATTACTGCTGAACTGAATGATGTTGATGCCAAGCGATTTGAAAAGTATATTTTACCGTCAGAATAGGGTTGCTTGTCACAGCTAATCAATTCTGATATGATTTTGCTTTGAATTTTGACATGAAAAGAGAGGAATTAAACGCATGAAAGAACAAAAAGAAGTCACGCTGGATAGAGATCTTGGTCTCTGGTCAGCGTTAGCCCTCGTTATTGGAACGATTATTGGTGCCGGTGTCTTTGTTCGCCAAGCTGCTGTTTTGGACGACGCCGGCTCAACAACCATGGCTCTGGTTGCCTGGCTTGCAGGTGGCCTGCTTACCATCACAGCCGGCTTAACCATTGCCGAAATCGCCTCCCAGATGCCGGAAACCGGTGGCCTTTACGTTTACATGGAACGAATTTACGGCAAATTGTGGGGATTTCTCTCCGGTTGGATGCAGATCATTATCTATGGACCTGCAATGATTGCCTCACTTGGTGCCTATCTGGCCATTTTATTATCAGATTTCTTCGGCTTTCCAAGTAAGTACAACGCCATTTTGGCAATCGGGACGATTGTTTTAGTCGGTATCTTAAATTTATTCTCGAACCGTTACGGTGCAACGTTTGCTATTATTACCACGATCTGTAAATTGGTCCCGGTTGCCGCATTGATCATCTTTGGCCTGTTCTTTGGTAACGAAAGTGCTTTTGGTCAAAGCCTGGTTCACGTTCACCAGTCAGCCGGAAACTTCGGGGTTGCCATCTTGGCGACTTTATTTGCCTTTGATGGTTGGATCCTGGTGGCCAACTTGGGTGGTGAAATTAAGAACCCCAGAAAGCTGTTGCCACAAGCAATTACACTGGGTATCTTAGCCGTTTTGGTCATCTATTTATTGGTTTCCTATGGTGTCTACCGCTCCGTTCCAGCTGAACAAATTCATCGGTTGGGAACCAGCGCCATTCCTTACATCGCTAATCAAGCATTTGGCCAAGTTGGTGGTAAGATTTTGAGTATTGGAATCATCATCTCAATTGTCGGCTGTATGAACGGTAAGATCATGACGTTCCCACGGATTATGTATGCGATGGCCAAACGTGGCCAACTGCCATTTTCAAAGACGTTGTCATACTTACACCCAAAGTCACACACACCAATTTTTTCAACTGTCACTGAATTGGTCATTGTGACGATCATGATCATTTTCTCCAACGCTGACCGTTTATCAGAACTATGTATCTTCACGGTATACTGCTTCTACGTCATGGCATTTGTCGGCGTCTTCTTGTTGAGAAAGCGAAACCCTAATCAGCATCGGGTATTTTCAACACCGCTTTTCCCATTGACACCGATTTTAGCGATTGGTGGTTCACTGTTCGTGATTGTCAGTGAAATCATGTCTGATTTGCCAGGCGTATTGACATCGTTTATCTTTGTCGCCGTTGGAATTCCAGTATTTTATTACGAGAGTAAGAAGTACCGCGAACAACAAGCTGCAGCGGACAAGGAAGCCTCATTAAACAACGAAAACGACTAATCTGAAACCGAATTAAAGGGACTATCAGCAAATTGCAACGTTTGCTGGTAGTCCCTTTTTTGCTGTGAATTTTAAACACCCTTAAGGCAACACAACCGCCTTATGATAAAGCAGTTGGCCGGCCGAATGACGTAATACAACAACTTTCACTTCGGTTACCCCCTAAACACTTTGACGTTCAACAATCTTAATGGGCGTATACATTGAATAAAATTCATTCATGGACTCGCTCACCAGCATATTCATCCCTTTAACCCCCATCTCAAAGAAGGATTGGGTAACGCTGGACAATTGGGGCCGGACAATCTCACACAGTTGTGTCCCGTCAATCGTCAATATGGCCAATCGATTGGGAACGCTCATGCCATATAGATTAGCCTGATTTAAAATCCCAATTCCACTTAAGTCACTGGAGGCAATGACTGCGGTCAACTCGGTATCCGGACCATAGTGCTTCATGGCGTTAACGCCGTCCTCATAGGTAAAATGGCCGCCACAGACCCACTGCTGCTTAAATGGCAGCTGATTGTCGCGCATTGCGTCGCGATAACCTTCATACCGTAAATTCCCAACGAACGAATCGAGGTCAGTTGCCGCAAAGCCAATTCTTTGATGGCCGTGTTTGATGAGGTACTTAGTTGCCTGATAACCGATATCAAAATCGTTTGAAGAAATAAACGGAAAGTTGGTATTTTTCATTGTCATCGAAATAAAAATAAATGGAATGTTGGCACTTTCCAGCAACCCATCGTTTTCAGGGGCCAAATCAACAGCCACCAGTAAAATTCCCATCACAGAGCGTTCGATCACGGTTCGTAACGCCTTTGCCTGCAGATCAGGATCCCCTTCGCCGGCAAAAATAATCATCACGCTCAGATTATGAGCCTGGGCCTCTTGTTGAATTCCGTTCAAGATTTCATTTGAAAAGTTGGTTTGCGTCGAACTTACAAGAACCGCAATCACTTTACTCTTGCGGGTGACCAATTCAACGGCACTGGTATTGCGTTGATAGCCCAATTTTTTTGCAGCTTCTCGAACTTTTTTGGCAGTCTTTTCAGAATAAAATTCACGTTGGTTCGATAACACTCGTGATACCGTCGCCGGAGAAACCCCGGATATTTTAGCGATATCTTTAATTGTAGCAGCCATTAATTCACCCCTCTGTGCACAATGCGAAGTAAAGATTCTGAAATCCATTATACCACAAGGGTTCTGACAATTATTACCACAAACGTTTGTGTTTTTGATATAAAAGCATTGCAAACGGTTACTCTTGATGTTATTATCATCCATGTAAACGTTTTCTTTTTCAATATATGAATTGGCCAAGTTGAATCAGAAACCAACATCCAAGGGAGGAATTCTTATGATTGCAAAAGAACAGATTGGAAAACAACTGACTGCTGAAGTTGAGCAACCGGCACCTAAAACCAAAGGACTGCCAATGCTGAAGCTCAGCACGATCTTTGCCATGACATTTGGTTTTTTCGGGGTTAACATGGCCTTTTCGCTTCAGTCTTCACAGATGGGCCGAATTTTTCAAACGATCGGAGCAGACCCGACCAAGCTTGGTTTCTTCTTTATTCTTCCGCCTTTAGCGGGAATGGTTGTTCAGCCATTAATTGGAAAATATTCAGATATGACCTGGAACCGATTTGGTCGGCGAATGCCTTATCTAATGATTGGCGCACCAATCGCTGCTATCGTGATGATTCTGCTACCAAATGCCGGCTCGTTTGGCTTCGGTTATGCGTCACTGGCTGCGTTGATGTTCGGCGCAATCACCATCTTATTCATGGATCTGTCTTCCAATGTCTGCATGCAGCCATTTAAAATGATCATTGGTGATATGGTTAATGAAGACCAAAAGGATAAAGCCTGGTCTTGGCAGCAGTCGTTTTCAAATTTGGGCGGCGTCCTTGCAACGGTCTTCCCATTTCTATTAACATGGTTTGGGGTCTCCAACGTGGCGCCCAAGGGTGAAGTGCCCATGTCCGTCAAGATGGCTTTTTACATCGGAGCGGCAGTATTACTGGCCACTTCCGTTTACACCATCTGGTCGGTTCATGAATACGACCCCATCACATACGCCCGTTACCACGGAATTTCTGAGGACCAACATAAAAAACAGGCGAGTCTGTGGTCACTGGTCAAAAAAGCCCCACGCTCATTCTGGGAAGTTTCCGCCGTTCAACTATTTGACTGGTTTGCTTTTCAGTATCTTTGGACTTATGGAACCGGCGCCATTGCGCAAAACGTTTGGAATACCAGCAACCCTGCTTCAGCCGGCTATCAAGCCGCCGGTAACTGGTTTGGTATCATGACTACCGTTGAGTCATTGGCAGCCGTTATTTGGGGCTTCGCAGTTCTTTCACGCACCAAACCCACTCAGCGGAAATTATGGTTCCGAATCGGCCTTATCATGGGTGGCGTCGGTTTCATCTGGATCTTCTTTATTCACTCACAAATGATGTTAATTTTGCCGTTTGCATTAATCGGCATGAGTTACCTGACCATGCAAACCGAATCACTCTCATTGTTCACCGAATCGTTGAATGGTGAAAATGAAGGGGCCTACCTGGGACTATTCAACTGCGGCATCTGTTTACCACAGATCATCGCGTCAGTCGCCAGTTTCGCACTTTTCCCACTGATCGGCAAATCAATGCCCGGTATGATTGTGATTGCCGGTATCATGATGTTTATCGGTGCATTCATGGTCGGCATCATTCACCCGGCCCTTTCAGACAAATCAACTAACAAATAATATGGAGGTATGACGTTAATATGACACACAAATGGTGGCAAAATGCAGTTGTTTATCAAATTTATCCACAGAGTTTTCAAGACAGCAATCATGATGGGATTGGCGACCTTCACGGGATTATCAAGCGCCTGCCATATTTACAAAAGCTCGGCGTCGACGTGTTGTGGCTCAATCCAATTTACGATTCACCGCTCAAAGACAATGGCTACGATATCGCTGATTATGAAAAAATCTTGCCGACATACGGTACCATGGCAGACTTTGACGAGCTGCTCGCTGAAATCCACAACCATGGTATGAAACTATTAATGGATCTGGTTGTTAATCACACATCTGATCAACACCGCTGGTTCCAGGAAAGCAAACAGTCCCGGGATAACCAATACGCCGATTACTACATCTGGCGCGATCCGGTTGACGGTCATGAGCCGAACAACTGGGGAGCAGCATTTGGTGGCTCGGCTTGGACGTACGTTCCTGAACGTGGGCAATATTACCTGCACTTGTTTGCTCCTGGTCAACCCGACTTAAACTGGGAGAATCCAGCTGTTCGGCAGTCGGTTTGGAAGATCATGCGTTTCGGGCTGGACAAGGGCGTCGACGGCTTTAGAATGGACGTTATCAATCTGATTTCAAAGCCAAACGGCCTCCCAGATGCACCAGAGCCGGCCAACTACGCAATTGTCGAACCACTGGTTGCAGACGGTCCGAAATTAAATGACTACCTTCACGAAATGAACGAAGAAGTCCTATCACACTATGACGTGATGACCGTCGGCGAAATGCCCAGCTCCAAGCCCGAAGATGCAATTGCCTATACCGGCCTTGACAGCAATGAGCTGAACATGGTCTTTCAGTTTGAACACGTTCAGCTGTCGGCGAATCCCGATCCCCGCTTGGGCAAGTGGGATGATACGCCCGTTAAGCTGACTGAATTAAAGCAGGCCCTGTCTCGTTGGCAAAAAGCACTCGATGGCAAGGGTTGGAACAGCCTTTACTGGAACAATCATGACCAGCCCCGGGCCGTTTCACGGTTTGCAACCGACGAGCCAAAGTATCGGATTCGGGCAGCCAAAATGCTCGGCACGACGTTGCACATGATGCAGGGAACGCCATTCGTCTATGAGGGCGAAGAACTTGGTATGACAAATGTCCACTACACCAGCCTTGACCAGTATGAAGATTTGGAATCAATTAATTCCTATCATGAACTGGTGGATCAGGATAAAGTAGTTGATGGAACGACCATGCTCAAGTATTTGGCCAGTCGCTCACGTGATAACGCACGGACGCCGATGCAGTGGGACGCAAGCAAAAACGCCGGCTTTTCGGATGAGAAGCCGTGGTTCGCACTGAATCCTAACTACACCGAAATTAACGCCAAAGCAGCCGTTGACGATCAGCAATCCGTCTTTTACCACTACCAAAAATTAATCCAATTACGGCATAATTCTGATTTGATTAAATACGGGACTTACGAAGAAATCGACCCGCAAGACGACATAGTCTTTTCCTATCGTCGACACTATCAGGGTCAAACATTGCTGGTCATTAGTAATTTCACAGCGACTCCGGTTACACGTGATTATGGCCAGCCGACAACTTCCAAGCTACTGATTAGTAATTACGATGATGATAAAGGAACCCAGTTACGGCCGTATGAAAGTAAAGTGTATGTTTTTGATTAACTGATCCGTTTTGATTAGACAACCATTTCCGGTTGTCTTTTTTGGTCTCTAATAAGCTTGGCGTTATAATTAAGAAAAATATTCAGTAAAGGAGGGCTGCCAATGACCGCATACGTGTTATATCAATTGGAATGGATTTTAAGGCTGTTTGTGGCCGCAATCTGCGGTGGCCTGGTCGGCTACGAACGCAAGGTTCGATTAAAAACCGCTGGGATTAGAACTCATATGCTGGTGGCAGTGGGATCGGCACTGTTTATGATTATTTCCAAATATGGCTTCTTTGATGTCATCAACCACGCGGACGTCAGCTTAGACCCATCCCGAATTGCTTCTCAGGTTGTGACTGGGATTGGGTTCATCGGTGCCGGTGCAATTATCACGCGCAACCATAAAATTGACGGCCTGACGACTGCTGCGGGATTATGGGCAACGGCTGCCATTGGCCTGGCAATTGGGGCCGATATGTACGTCATTGGAATCGCTGGAACGCTCTGCATCTTGATTACGCAAACCATCGTCCGTCAAATTCGGGCATTTAAGCGTTATCCGAACCGTTCAATGCTGCGCCTACAAGTAACCTTTAACGGCGAATTGGCGTCCATGGACGAGCTGCCTGACCGTCTCAGAGCGATTGGCAGCACGGATCTCCGAATGAGAATCTTGTCGTACAAACCCGACGCTTTTTCACTGGAAGTCAGAGTTAAACTGCGGCACAAGATGGATCCGGATGAGTTTATTCGCCAGATGAGCGATTTGGTGGATGTCAGGAAAATTGAGGTTTTGGATTAACTGGATAATAAATCAAAAACAAGGGTCACCAACTGTGCGTTGGTGGCCCTTGTTTGGTTGAGCTGAGTGTTTGATTTTTTTGAGACCGGTT
>NZ_JAXGWW010000027.1:0-16548 GCF_040773105.1 Lentilactobacillus sp. | reverse complement strand
GATCCTGAAGGAAAAGGTGCTAAGCGCGCCATGCAGCAAGCTGTCAAGGAAGCCGGGATTGACGAAACACAAGTTGACTATATTAACGCACATGGAACAAGTACCCATGCCAATGATAGCGCTGAAGCAAAAGCGATTAGCGAAGTCTTTGCCAACAACGATCACGTTAAGGTCAGCAGCACCAAGGGGATGACCGGGCACGCGTTGGGTGCTGCCGGTGCCATTGAAGCAGTGGCGACAATCGGTGCCATTCAGCGCAATCAGATGCCGGTTAACGTGGGTGTCGTTAATCAAGATGAAGAATGCACGGTTGATCTGGTTAACGAGGACAATAATCAAGCACCGGTTAACTATGCAATCAGCAACTCATTCGGCTTTGGAGGCCATAACGCCGTAATTGCTTTTAAAGGTTGTGATGAATGATGGACGAAAAAGAAATTGAACGGTTATTGGAAAAATTCGACCAGTCTTCATTGAAGAATTTCGAACTGACACAAGATGATTTTAAATTGACATTCAGTAAACGTGACGAGGACCAGCACGCAGTTGTTGAAAATACGACCGCAGCCGGGTCCGCTTCAGTTAATAGTACAGGGCATGAACAAAACGCTCCGGTTCAGCCAACGGCACCAGAAAATGAAGGCGCCCAAAACGTTTCTGAGATTAAAGCACCCTTGGTAGGTGTCGTCTACTTTGCGCCAAGTCCGGATAAGCCTGTGTTCAAAAAGCAGGGCGATCACGTTGAAAAAGGCGACGTGGTTTGCGTTATTGAAGCAATGAAGATGGTCAATGAAGTTAAAAGTCAGGTTTCTGGAACCATCAGCAATATTTTGGTTGAAGATGGCAGTATGGTTGAGTATGACCAACCGATTTTTCAGGTAACCAAGGGGGAATAAGATGCAACCAGATGTACAAGATGTGATCCCACAACGCTATCCCTTCCAGATGATTGATCGGTTTCTTGACGTCAAGCCGGGTGTGAGTGCCAAGGCAGTCAAGTTGATTTCAATTAACGAATGGTTTTTTGCCAACAAGAAAGCGGACAATCTGGTGGTCCCACGCCCAATTATGATTGAGTCGATGGCCCAAACGGGGGTCGCCGCAATTTTGTCAATGCCTGAGTATTCCGGCAAAAACGCCTTTTTTGGTGGTATCAAGGATGCCGTTTTCCAAGACGATTTTCGTCCTGGGGATCGCTTAGAGTTTGAAGTGGAATTAAAAAAGCTCAAGCACAATATCGGCTTAGGTCACGGAACAATTACCCGAGATGGGCAGAAAATTTGTGATGCCGATTTAATTTTTGCAGTTGAGTAATAGAGGTGAGCGGATGTTTAAAAAAGTATTAGTTGCCAATCGTGGCGAAATCGCCGTACAGATTATCCGGGCACTTCACGACATGAATATTACCGCCGTGGCAGTTTATTCCAGTGTTGATAAGGACAGTTTGTTCGTTCGCCTGGCTGATGAGGCAATTTGTATTGGCGGTCCGCAGCCAAGCGAGTCTTATTTGAATATGGCCCAAATCATCAGTGCGGCTAATTTGACCGGCTGTGAAGCCATTCATCCCGGTTACGGCTTCTTATCCGAGAACGCGGAGTTTGCCGAACTGTGCGAGACCTGCCACATTAAGTTTATTGGTCCCAGTCATGAGTTGATTTCGTTGATGGGTGATAAATCAAATGCCAGAGAAGCCATGAAAAGAGCCGGCGTTCCGGTGATTCCTGGAAGCGAGGGCGTTGTCAGCACGGTCGCTCAGGCCAAACGTGTTGCCGAAGACATCGGCTATCCGGTTTTGTTAAAATCCGCTGCCGGGGGTGGTGGCAAGGGCATTCGTGAAGTTGATGATCCCGACGCCTTACAAGCGGCTTTTGAACAGACACAACAAGAAGCACGACTTTCCTATGATGACGAAGATATTTACGTTGAAAAGCTGATCCGCCACGCCAAACACGTTGAAATGCAGGTCATTGCCGACACGTTTGGCAACGTGGTTTATTTACCAGAGCGGGACTGTTCGCTACAGCGCAATCATCAAAAGGTCATCGAAGAAAGTCCATGCCTGTTGATTTCGCCGGAAGAACGAAAACACTTAGGCGAAATTGTTGCCAACGCGACATTGAAATTAGGGTATACCAACACGGGGACTTATGAGTTCTTAATGGACGACGCGCACCATTTTTATTTCATGGAAATGAATACGCGGCTTCAAGTCGAACACACGATTACCGAAGAAGTGACCGGAATCGAACTGGTCAAGGCCCAACTGGCCGTGGCTGCGGGCGAAAAGCTGGCCTTTAGCCAAGCAGATGCCGCTGTCAAGGGTCATGCGTTGGAGTGCCGGTTGAACGCAGAAGATCCTGCCAACAACTTTGCACCTCAACCCGGCCAAATTAGTCAATTACTTTTCCCGGCAGGTTCACTCGGCGTTCGAATTGATTCCGGGGTAACGGCTGGAAGTTTTATTTCGCCGTTTTACGATTCCATGATTGCCAAGCTGATTGTCCACTTAAATGATCGGGATGCGGTGATTGCAAAAATGAAACGCGTTTTAGGCGAACTTGAAATTGAAGGCATCCAGACCAATCAAGATTTCTTGAAAGCTTTGATTGGGACCGATCAGTTCAAGCAGGGCACTTATTCAACCAGTTTTATTGAAAATGATGTTTTAAGTGACAAGGAGGGGTTCCATGTTACGGAGTCGGTTTAATATGCCTAGCCACGAAGAATTAGTTAAGCGAATGGACAGTATTCCCGACCATATTCTCCGTGAATGCCCAATTTGTCACGCAACGTTTTTTTCACTGCGGGCCGGGTCAAACAAGACCTGTCCCAATTGTGGCTACGGATTTCGAATTACGGCTAAGCGGCGGGCAAAGATCACCTTTGATTCCTTTGAAGAAATCGATCGGCAAATGACGATTCCGGATCGTTACACGGACGAAAAGTACCTGGCCAAGGTCAAAAAAGCCAAGAAGGTCACCGGCATTAACGAAAGTGTCTTGACCGGGATTGGAACGCTTGACCACCAGCAGGTTGGTGTCGGGATCATGGACCCGTTTTTCGTCATGGGGAGCTTGGGCAGTGCAACTGGTGAAAAGATTACCCGTTTGTTTGAAGAAGCAACCAGAAAGCACTTGCCGGTTGTCATGTTTACCGCTTCTGGGGGCGCCCGGATGCAGGAGGGAATTCATTCTCTGATGCAGATGGCCAAGGTATCCAGTGCGGTTGAAGCACACAGTCAAGCAGGTCTCTTTTATATCGTTGTACTTTGCGACCCAACCACTGGTGGGGTGACGGCCAGCTTTGCCATGCAGGGCGATATCATTTTAGCTGAACCCCACGCACTGGTTGGTTTTGCCGGCCGGCGGGTGATTGAGCAGACAATTATGCAAAAGCCGCCGAAGGACTTTCAGAGCGCTGAAACCGTGATGAATCATGGGTTTATTGACGCGATTGTTCCCCGAAAAGATATGAAGCAGACGTTGTCCAAATTGATTTCTCTGCACACAAAGGAGAATGTATATGGTTAATAAAACTGCATATGACCGGGTTAAGGCAGCCCGCCGACCGGATAAAATCGGCACCAGTGAACTTATCCATGGGTTAACGACCGACTTTTTCGAACTCCACGGCGATCGCTTAGAAGCCGATGATCAGGCGATTATTGGCGGCGTTGGCCTGTTGAAGGGAAAGCCGATCACGGTGGTTGGCATTCAAAAGGGTAAAGATACAGACGAAAACATTGCCCGCCACTTTGGCAGTCCAACGCCGGAGGGGTATCGTAAAGCGCTTCGCTTGATGAAGCAGGCGGAAAAGTTTCACCGACCGATTTTGAGCTTGGTGAATACACCTGGGGCTTGGCCGGACGTTGAATCTGAGTACCATGGTCAAGGATCAGCGGTGGCACAAAACATTTTACAAGGTATGCAGCTCAAGGTTCCCTACGTGACAATTATTGTCGGCGAAGGGGGCAGCGGCGGCGCGCTTGCTTTGGCGACAGGAGATCGGGTCTGGATGTTTGAAGACAGCATCTACTCGGTTCTCTCGCCGGAAGGCTACGCCAGCATTATGTGGAAAGATTCATCCAAGGTTCAAGAAGCGGCGGAAGAACTTAAATTAACACCGGAAGCGTTATTGAAAGATGGTATTATTGATAAAATTATTCATGAATATAAATCCGGTGATGATTTGACCCCGCTGATTGACATGCTGGACGATGCGTTTTCTCACCTGGCTGAACTGCCGGCTGATGAACTGGTTGAACGCCGTGTTCAACGTTATCGTAATTTTTAGTTGAAGAACAGATTTGGAGGCTCAAATATGAGTGGTTTTTTAGATGGAAAGACAATCGTCATTATGGGGGTTGCAAATAAACGCAGTATCGCTTGGGGCTGTACCCAAGCAATCTTGGATCAGGGTGCCAAAGTCATTTTGTCTTATCAAAATGATCGCATTAAGAAGAGTTTGGAACGTTTCGTTCCTGACGACCTTGATTTGATTGAGTGCGACGTTTCAGATGATGCCAACGTTTCGAAGGCGTTTGAAGAAATTGGCCAAAAGTATGGCAAAATCGACGGTGTCATTCATGCGATTGCCTTTGCAGACAAGGATACGTTAACTTCTGGTCTGGTGAACACCACAAAGGAAGGCTATGATTTAGCACAAAATATTAGCGCTTATTCATTAATTTCGGTTGCCCGTTACGCACAACCGGTATTGAATGATCCGGCTAGTATTTTGACGTTGACTTACTTTGGGTCGACTCGGGCTATCCCAAATTACAACATGATGGGTGTTGCCAAAGCTGCGCTTGAAGCCAACGTTCGCTACTTGGCTTCTGATCTTGGCAGTGACGGCATTCGTGTGAACGCCATCTCAGCTGGGGCGGTTAAAACCTTGGCTGTTACTGGGATCAAACATCACAGTGACTTGCTAAAGGAATCAGAATCACGAACCGTTGATCAAAAGAGTGTCACAACCAATGAAATTGGGAATGTTGCCGCCTTTTTGATGAGTGATTTATCAACCGGGATGACCGGTGACGTGGTATACGTTGACAAAGGTGTCCATTTAATTTAGATCTAACGACGTTTTGAGTGGGGTGGGAAATGATGAATCACCAAGACCAAATTTTGATGGCACTTTTAAAAGCAAACGGGCGTTACGTTTCAGGAAATACGCTTGCCAAAAAGTTTGATATCAGCCGCCCCGCAGTCTACAACAATATCTTGAAACTCCAAGAATGTGGTCATGTGATTTCCAGTAAAAAGGGCTTGGGCTATGCTTATCAAAAGTCTCGGGCGTTTAATCGTCAAGCCATTGACCATTATCGAACGACGACGCTTCCGGTCAACATCCATACCTTTAGCAGTTTGGCGTCAACGAATGACTATGCCAAGCAGTTCAGTAGTGCCAATCAGGTTGAACTTCCGCAAGTCTTTTTGGCCGATACACAAACCAAAGGCCACGGCCGGCTCGGCAGACACTTTTATTCTCCAAGTAAGGGTGGCATTTATATGAGTCTCCTGCTGCCGATTCACAGTCGGATCACGATTCATTCCGGGTTGTTGACCACAGGCACAGCCGTTAGCGTGGTGCGGGCGTTAAAACAGTTTTTCGCCAACGATGATTTCCGGGTCAAGTGGGTTAACGACATCTTGGTGCACAATAAGAAGTGTGGCGGAATTTTGACCGAGACCGTGACAAGCCTGGAAGATGGCTCACACGAAAGCGTCGTGGTCGGAATTGGGCTCAACATTGACTCTGACAATTTTCCGGCCGAGATTCAGCAAAAGGCCGGCGCAATTGTGACCAAAAGTTCAGTTGATAAGAATCGAATTGCTGCCAGCATCATTGACAATTTCTTTTATATGTATCAAACCTATGAGAGTGGCAGCTTTCTCAAGGAGTACGCAAGGCTTTCTGAGACGCTGGGCAAACGAGTTGAGATTGTCATGGGAAATCAGACGGTGACCGGAGTGGCTGATCATTTTACTCATGAAGGTGCGTTGGTGATTCAAAAAGATTCTGGTCAGACTGCGACAATTTCAAGTGGTGAGGTGACGAAAGTCTATTTGCCGGAAAATCAGTACCGTGGCTAACGTTTTTAATAATTTGACGGTTAATCGACTTGTTTAAGTGGCTTAACCGCCTTTTTGAAGGGTGACATTAATTGAAGATTCGAGACATTGTCCAAACGGCCTTAATCACGGCGGCAATTATTGTCTTAGGAATGATTCCCCCAATTCCATTAGGATTTATTCCGGTGCCAATTGTCATGCAGAATCTGGGGATTATGCTTGCCGGCATTGTTCTGGGTGCCAAAAAGGGGACGATTGCCGTTTCCATGTTCTTGTTACTGGCATTTCTTGGTTTTCCAGTTCTGAGTGGCGGTCAAGCAGGTCCAGCGGTCTTTATTGGACCGACTGCGGGCTATTTGCTGGGTTGGCTAATAACTCCCGCAATGATGGCTTACGGCCTCTCTAGGCCAATTGTGAGCCGTTCATGGGGGCAACTGATGGTCATCTGGATAACGGCCGTCTTGATTGTTGATGCAATTGGCTCGTTTTGGTTGTCGGTTGTGACGCCAATTTCGCTGACGGGTTCGTTAATGTCAAATCTGACCTTTATTCCAGGCGATTCAATTAAGGTGTTTGCCGTTTATTTGATTGGTGTGCGAATGAAGGCACTGACGACGACTCCGGTCGTTAAATAAATATGAGCAAACAGGAAAAGCGTTTTGATCCCGGTCATTGAGAACTGGGGTCAAAACGCTTTTTTTGTTGGCTTCAAGAAACGCTTGGGGATTCTGCAGCGAGTTGAATGGCTTCAGAGATCCGATTGAGATCAATGGTAATCAGTGATTGTGGACCGGTGATTCTAAAGAGTGGTGGAATCGCTGAGACGTTGAGAACTTCCCGGAGCTTTTCTTGGGAGATGTCAGAAACATCTAAATAGTGAACGGTCACCGCATTATACTGAATGGCAGGCAACAAAATTTGGGCTGCTGTTCGACTAACGGGGTCGTCCGCTTGACCAATAAACACAATTTGATCGTGGGGATGAGTTGCCATTGCCGTTAAATCTGCCAGATTAATCGGGTGAATGAAATGAGATGCCTTTAACATGTGGGTATAAGCACGTTTTTGTGAGTTGACAATGAGTTGTTCAAACAGACGCCAACCAAATAGTTTGGACAGTATCAATAATCCAAGTAGGGGCAATGCAAAAATATAGTTCATCAGGGCAATGACAAACGCGCCCAACCATTGGAAAAGGACTGAATCAAAGCCACCAGGAATGAAGATTGTGGCGTTACTTGCCTGAATCGCCAAAAAGTAGCTGGTTCCATTAACACCCCGATCAATCGCTGCAACCGAACTGGATTGATGGCCGGCATGCTCGCCAATTGTTTTCAGCCAAAAAGCGGAAATTGGGAAGAACAAACCGGCATTGATGACGTTATAGTAATCAAACATCATTGAGGATTGGCTGGCACCAGTTGCGGATTTTAAGTGGGTTCCCAGCCAAAAGATGAAGCACAACAAGCCACTCAGTAAGTATATTTTGAGCCATTTCGAGAGCGTCTTCATTCCACCGCCTCCAATCTTCATTGAAAGTATAACACTGTGGGTATTTAGATAATAGTCACTTAAGCGTGGCATCAAAAAAAGCGGTTGGAGCAAAACGTTTCGTTTTGTCCGACCGCTTAATTCATTTATCAGAAAACCTGTGGGTGGTTTAGATTAATGGAACAGCAAGTTAAGTCCCATAACCATGATGATACCAACAATTGAAATAATTGTTTCAAGCACCGTCCAAGTCTCAAGTGTTTGTTTAATTGTCAAATCGAAATATTCTCTGAACATCCAGAAACCAGCATCGTTAACATGTGATGCAGCAAGTGAACCGGCACCAATGGCAAGTACCATCAAAGCGGGGTCAACACCGGCTTGAGACATCAGTGGTGCAACAATACCAGCGGCAGTCAGTGAGGCAACGGTTGCAGAACCTAAAGCAATCCGAAGGACAACGGCCACTAACCAGCCAAGAATTAATGGTGAAATTGGGGATCCGATAAACAGTTGAGCAACGGCTTTACCAACACCACCGTCGATCAGTACTTGTTTGAAGGCACCACCACCACCAATAACCAACAGCAGCATGGCGATTGATTTAACGGCATTTTCAAGTGACTCCATGATTTGAGCAGTTGAACGCTTACGATTCCAACCCATGGACCACATTGCGAAGAATAATGAAATTAACATTGCAATACTTGGTGAACCAATAAATTCAATAATTGAATCAAGTGCTGATGGGTTCTTTGGATCCACACCACCGTTGACAGTTAGCTTATAGATTGTGGCAATGGCCAGCAAGATAACTGGGAACAGGGCAGTTAGTACAGAGAGACCAAACGATGGTGATTCTTCAGGGGTAAATTGTTTAACTTCACCAATTGAAGACAAGTTACCTTTACGATTGAATGCGTCAGGCGCATACTTCTGTGCAACACGTGAGAAAAGTGGTCCGGCAATATATGCAGCAATAATAGCAATGACAAAACCGAACAAGAGAACTTTACCATCGTTTGCACCCAAAACTTGCGCAATGGCAACTGGTGCTGGATGGGGTGGCAAGAATCCGTGGGTAACTGACAAAGCAGCGGCCATTGGAATTCCTAAATAAAGAATTGGAACGCCGGCTTCAACGGCAATAGCGAAGACGATTGGAACCAGTAAAACCATTCCAACTTCGAAGAACAATGCAATACCAAGAATAAATGAAGCAAGCATAACGGCGATCTGGAGACGTTTCTTACCAAAACGTTTAATCAGAGTCTCGGCGATCATATATGCACCACCGGAATCCGATACCAGTCGCCCTAACATGGCACCAAAGCCGAAGACCATGGACAACTCGCCAAGTTGACTCCCAATACCGTTTGTGACTGAAGTGGCGATGTTTCCAAGCGGCATTTGTAACATAATCGCAGTAACGACAGCAGTTAATACCAACGAAACGAAGGTATTAATCTTGAACTTGATAATCAGAACCAGCAAAAAGATGATTCCGATTAACAGCGCTAGTAGCTTTAATATCATAATTTTTCCCCTTTCAAATGACAAAAACCATTACAAACTCTATTCAGACTTGTTAGCCCCTTCGCCTTCATGTTCATGACGGCGTTGATACTCAGCGATGTTCTTATATTCCGGCTGAAGTGAACGACTTAAGCGGATATAAATTGGGATTAATTCCCGGTAGGCTTGGAAATTCTTTGGATCCGGATGGTGAACAACGGTTGTGCCGACAAAGTTGGAAACGTCAGTTAAGCTGTTAATCAACCCTAGGCTGTACATGCCAAGCGTTGCGGCCCCAAGAGCGGTACTTTCAAAACTTTCGGGAATCGCAACGTCCTGCTCAAAGATATCGGTTAACATTTGACGCCAAAGTGCAGAACGGGCAAAGCCACCACTTGCTTGTATGCTGGTAGGGCGGCCGACAACTTCTTCAAGGGCCAATGCGACCGTGTAGAGGTTGTAGACAATCCCTTCAAGAACGGCACGAATCATGTGGGCTCGAGTATGGGTACGGTTCAAGCCGAAGAATGATCCTCGAGCATTGGCATCCCAAATTGGTGCCCGTTCGCCGCCCAGGAATGGGAAGAATAACAGACCGTCTGATCCAGCTGGAATCTTAGCGGCAATTTCTGTTAACAGATCGTATGGATCAATGTGCATTTGTTCAGCAGTGACTTTTTCAGGAGCACAAAGTTGATCACGAACCCAACGGAAGACGACACCACCGTTATTCACAGGTCCGCCAATGACCCACATGTCCTTTGCCAGATAATAACAGAAGACTCTGGCTTTTGGATCAGTGTGCGGCTTATCAGTGACAACCCGAACAGCGCCGGAAGTCCCAATTGTAACGGCGATGACGCCTGGCTGAATCGCATTAACCCCCAGGTTGGCCAAAGGACCGTCCGAAGCACCAATGATAAATGGCGTGTTTGGATCGATTCCCAAAACCTTAGCGTATTCGTCATGCATCCCTTTGAGTTGGTAGGTAGTATCCACCAGCTCCGGCAGTTGGTCACGAGTGACACCAGCCAACTTGAGTGCTTGTTCGTCCCAGTCCATGTTGTAAATGTTGAACATCCCAGTTGCGTTGGCGATCGAATAATCTTCTTTTAAGACACCGAATAATTTATAAAGAATGTACTCCTTGATCCCAACAAACCAGCGGGCTTGGTTGAACAAATCAGCTTCATCGTTTCTCAGCCAAATTAACTTGGTTAACGGCGTCATTGGATGAATCGGTGTTCCGGTATGCTTGTAAATTTCCATGCCTTCGGGGCTGGCCTTTAACTTATCCGCATAGTTGACGGCGCGGTTATCGCCCCAGGTAATCGCCCGTGTCAGCGGCTTGTGATCCTCGTCAAGCAGAATCAGACTGTGCATGGCACAAGAAAATGCAATCCCTTTCAATTCTCCTTTCTTTAAATTTGCTTTGCGAATCACTTCAGTAATGCCGTCAGACATCGCTGAGAAAATTTCCTCTGGATCTTCCTCGGCCATATCAGGGGTATCTTGATAAAGCGGATATCCATTGTTGGAATATCCGTGAACCTTACCCTTAACATCGTAGAGCACGGTCTTAACACTGGTTGTTCCAATATCAACACCTAGCGTATAATCCATGTCAATAACTTCCCTTCTTTATTAGTGACAGTCACGGCCGAAACAAGCCTGATCGCGTGGTAAAAAATAATCACTGCGTCGTTCTACCAATGTCAATCGTGTAGCATTGGTTCGGTACCGCTTCCAAATAAAAATATCATCTTAACTGGTATACTTCAAATATTTCGACCATTGAATTTACCAGCTTGTAAACGCAACCACAATTATATGAAAAACAATTTCACAATGCAAGAAATTTGTTGTAAAATATTTACAATGAGACAAAGTAAGCACTTATTATACATGAAAGGTGATCATTATGAGCTCGCCAGTCCAATTATTGAAACAATCGTTTGATGATCTAAGCAGAACCAATAAAAAAATTGCGAAATACGTCATGGAAAATCCACAGGCTGCCTCGGAGGCTAATATCGAGGATTTGGCCGAGGTGACCGAAACATCAACCGCTTCAGTCTCCCGTTTGGTAAAAACCTTGGGGTACGGGAACTTCCGCGAGTTTACGTTGGCATTGGCCTATACGCAATTGCGACCACAGAATCTGCCGATCTTTAAGGATATTGACGCCCAGGATTCTCTGGGAACGATCGCCGATAAAATTTTTAACAGCAGCCAGCGGGCGATTCAAGACACCCGTACCGGGATTGATGAAGATGAATTTGCCCGCGCCGTATTAAGGATTATCCATTGTCGGCGCCTGGGACTATTTGGTTTGGGTGGCTCTTCAGTGGTTGCCCTTGACGGCTATCACAAGTTTTTGCGGACCTCAATTGAATGCGCCTATTATCCGGACTTTGACGTACAGTTGATGCAAGCTGTAAAATTGGGGGAGGAAGATTGTGCAATCGTCATTTCTCACTCCGGTAAAAACCGCCAAACATTGAAAGTGGCTGAAACATTGAAGAAACGAAAAGTCCCAGTGATTGGGATCACCAGCTACCCCGATTCACCATTGGCGCTTCACAGCGACATCACGTTTATTTCGTCAAGTGATGAATCCAATTATCGTTCAGAGGGGATGTACTCGCTGATCGCCCAAATGGCAATCGTTGACACACTGTTTATGATGGCAACGGTTCGAATGGGCCCGGCGACAGAAGATACGATTCGCAACGTTCAAAATATTATTGAAAGTACTCGCGGCTAATACCGGTTAGTCGGGAAACTGAGATGACCTTTATATGAAGCGAAGAGATATTCAACCAATATATGCTGAAACATACCAGCGCCGTAAACGCACGCGCAGGGTTGTTCTCGGCATTTTTTTGTTGGTCGTCATTTTCTTGGTCAGCTTTTTGTTTCTCAAATGGCATGAAAATGAGCAGTTAAAAAAGTATCCAATTCGTGGCGTCGCCATTGATCAAAGCAATGGCTACATCGATTTTGAAAGCTTAAAAAGCCAGGGAATCAACTTCGTGTATTTAAAAGCGACTCAGGGAGCGGCGTATACCGACGACAGCTTTGACAGTAATTTCCAGCGTAGTCAGGGTTCCCAGTTACCGATTGGCGTTTATCACTATTTTAGTTTTACCAGTTCACCGGCTTCTCAGTTCAATAATTTCGTCCGCCAGGTTAAATACAATACAGGAAGTCTGCCAATTTGTATTCAGGTGCAGTATTATGGCACGTTTGATGCGAATTCAATTCACTGGCAGAATGCGCGAAAATCCTTGAGTCACTTAAGTCGGCTGTTAAAGAACTATTACAAACGGCCGGTGGTGATTTGCGCTTCTCATGAGGTGATTAAGAACCTCAAGTTAAAGGCAACTTCAAAGACCCAATTTTGGGTAACGGATGGAAAATTAGGAAAGCCAAACGCGGATGCCACCTTCATTCAGGCAAATGCCAAGACGGGCTTTAAATTGGATCGGCAGTTGGTTTTTCTGCCAATGTCAGTTTTCAATGGCAATCGGGGCCAGTGGCATCGCTATGTCGACTAACGGATCGGGCATTTCTTTAACTGCCTGGTCAATTGTCAACATCAAGCCAAACAAAAAGACCCACCAAATTGGTGAGCCGTCATTCAAGTTTTTTGGTTGCGTTAGCTGATTTAAGATCGTACGTATAGTTTTCCGACTCATCGTAAAATTTGATGGGTCTGGCTTCGTTCCCCCGAATTTCCAACTTATAGCCAAACTTGTCAACATAAGATAATTCATACCTTGTCAGCAGTGATACCTTTGCCGACATGTCTTTGCCATCAATCAATAATTTCAGATCTGGTCCGATTTCAATTTGGTGGACCCGATTTCTGTGATCAACATATTCCCAAGTGCCGACAAAAAAGAGTGGATCGGCTGGATCCGGCTGGTGACTTGGGGCTTTTCTGGTATGAAAAAGACTGAAAAGAAATGAAACCATAAAGATAAAGATGCTGCGTTTGCGCAAAAAATCATCCCCTTAATACAGATTAGAGTCCCAGTATACCTGCAAAATATAACAGAGAGTGTCTGATTTCGTTTTCATTGGGTTAAAACCTTGTTACAATTTAATTAAGAAGGGTGGTTGTTAAATTGATTAAATTAGGGATTATCGGAACCAACTGGATTACCCAGCAGTTTGTCGAGGCCGTTAAATTGTCCGGCAGGTATGAGTTGGTCAGCGTATACTCCAGGCACGCAGAAACGGCAAAGACCTTTGCTGAGAAAAATGGCGCGCAGGAGACGTTCACCGACCTCGACCAATTTTTCTCCCAGGGGGCATTTGATACGGTGTATATTGCGTCGCCCAACAGCCTTCATTTTGCCCAGGCCAAAAAAGCGATTCAAGCCGGCAAAAATGTCATCGTCGAAAAGCCCGCTTTCAGCACCCAAAAGCAAATGGCGGCAATTCAACAGCTGCTTGATGAAAATGATCAAGTTCTGTATTTTGAGGCGGCCAGAAATATCCATACTGAAAACTTTCATGCGATCGAAAAGAAATTGGGCGAATTAAAAACCGTTCAGGGAGCAGAATTTACCTACTCGAAATATTCGTCTCGTTACGACAAAGTATTGGCTGGAGAAGTGCCAAACGTCTTCTCGCCGAAGTTTGCCGGCGGCGCCTTGCAGGATTTGGGGGTCTACACCGTCTATGATGCGGTTGCGTTATTCGGAATGCCTGAAGACGCGGTTTACTTCCCACAACGGATCGCTTCCGGTGTTGATGGCAAGGGAACAGCGATTTTAACTTATCCAGAGTATAATGTAACCTTGAACTTTTCAAAAATCACCAATTCCCATATGACGTCCGAAATTTATGGTTTGAAAGACTTGATTGAAATTGATGATGCCGGCGAAATTAACGCGGTGATCTATATTGATGATGATCAAAATAAACAGATGATTGGCAACACGATTGATGAGAACCCAATGCTGCCAGAGGCAAAAGATTTTGCCCGCGTCATCGAAGATCCGCATCACTCACAGAACCAAAAGGATTATGCCTACTGGCGTCAGTTGAGTGTTTACGTCAATCAGCTGATTTATCAGTTGCGGCAGTCCGCCCACATTTCGTTTACCGGCGAAGAGAATTAACCAAGAAAATGGAGAAACAACGTGATAGAAGAATTTAAAACCCATGCTGCAAAATTAGGCTACCAACAACCGACGGCCATTCAAAAAGCAGTCTACCAGCCCCTTAAAGACGGCCAAAGCGTGGTTGGCCTGGCACCAACCGGTTCAGGAAAGACAGTGGCTTTTGCCCTGCCATTACTTGAACAGATTCAACCGGATGACGGATTATCGCTTTTGGTCATTGAACCGTCTGCCGAACTGGCAATGCAGACGCAAAAAGTCCTTTTGGAATGGGGGAAGCTGATTGGCTTGTCAGTCGAGGGGATTATTGGCGGTGCCAACATTTCCCGCCAGATCGATAAGCTGAAAGATCACCCAAACGTGATTGTCGGAACAACCGGCCGGATTATGAACCTGATTGATTTGGGAAAGTTAAAACTCGATTCACTTCAGGCAATCGTCATCGATGAAGCGGACAATTTGTTAAGTGAAGACACGTTGGCCTCAATTCGGACCTTGGTTGATTTGGCCCCGGACGAAGTGTCACTTGGATTCTTTTCTGCGACCAAGAATGATCTTTTGACCCACATCAATCGCTGGTTTATCCAAGATATTCAGACCTATGATGTATCTGAAATTGACGATACCCGCGGCGTTGTTTCGCATACTTTGTTGGAGGTGTCCAACAAGAAGAAAGCACAGATGTTGTTGAGATTTCTCCACATGAAGGATTTCAAGGCGCTCGTCTTTTTTGACAAGTTGGATACCCTTCAAAAAGTGGCTGGCTTTTTGGCGCATCGCCACATCAAAGAAGCTGCCCAACTGACCAGTGAACAACGGCAAACGGTTCGGCAAAAGGCATTGAAAGATTTCCGCCAGGGAAAAGTTCGCCTGTTATTGACCACCGACGTTGCTGCTCGGGGGATGGACATTGATAAATTACCAGTGGTTGTGAATTTTGATTTGCCATCTGATCCGAAAACCTATATTCACCGGGTTGGCCGGACCGGACGGATGCATCAAGACGGAATGGTCATCAATATGGGGGATGATCATGACCTCCGGGATCTGAAAAAGTTGGTTAAACCATATGATTACGAGCTGAAAAACATTTATTTCGATGGCAACCAGCTCTCCGATACCCGGCCGGATACACCGGTTAATTTGGATGATCAAAGCGATCGGCACGCGCCAAAGCCCCGGACTAAAGAAGCGGTTAAGTCCGAGTCCAAAAAGACAGTCCACAAGCGTCCGCAAATCAAGCCACAGGGCAAAAAGAAGCACAAACATTCCAAGCGAAAAGGGATGCATCATAAACGCACAGAACAATAATCCTCTTTACACAACTGCCGATAAATGAGAAAATTGATCTGCAGTTGTTTTGGCCCCATAGCACAACTGGATAGGGCACCCGCCTCCTAAGCGGTTGATCCCGGTTCGAGTCCGGGTGGGGTCAGTAAAAAAATCAATTAGGCTCTTAAAGCCTCAAAAACACTAGCGACGAACGTTAAGTTCACCGCTGGTGTTTTTAGTTTTGACGGGACTGTTAACTAATGAATCATCAAGCTTCTAACTGTTTAATGCCGGTCACAAATCAGTTGTGTTTCCTGCTTGTGAAATCGGTTTCACATGCCTATAATAATGGCGGTACCAAAAACTTTAGGAGGTTGATTATTCATGCGCAGATTTAAATTTCGCTGGTTAATGTTGCTCGGTGTGATTGCTGTATTTGGATTGATTATCACTGGTTGTGGCCAGAAGAAGGCGGCTGATAAAGGGCCGTTGACCGTTGCCACGTCCGGGACCCTTTATCCAACGTCGTATCATGATCAAAAGACGAATAAGCTGACCGGCTTTGACGTCGAAGTTGTGCGTGCCGTCGGGAAGAAATTGGGGAGAAAAGTGGTCTTTAAGGAAATGAACGTTGATGGTCAAGAGACTGCCGTTAAGACCGGCAAGGCTGATATGGCTGCCAATGACTTCTCCGTTTCGCCACAAAGGAAAAAGGAATTTGCATTATCGACGCCATATAAGCACTCGTTTAATAGTATTATTGTTCGAAAGAAAGACGATTCAGGCATTCATTCATGGGCCGATATTAAAGGCAAAAAAGCTGCTGGCGAGGCGGGGACCAATTACCAACGTCTTGCAAAGCAATTAGGTGCCAAGACGGTTAACTACAACAACGTTTCAAATGATGTTTATATTAAGGATGTTGAAGCGGGTAAGACTGATTTGATTATGAATGATTATTACCTTCAAAAATTAGCGTTGGCTGCCGTTCCAAACAACACCTTGAAGATTATGCCAAATATGTACTTCACAACTAATGAAGACGGCAAGGGTGT
>NZ_JAXGWW010000026.1:0-16626 GCF_040773105.1 Lentilactobacillus sp. | reverse complement strand
GCTCGTCACACTCTCTCAAATTTGCAAAGATTTTCTGAAGATCCCGCAAATTGATCAATCCAATTCACTGCTTTAAGGCTCAATTTAGCTTGTCAACGTATTCTAATGACATCAAATATGAAAGGAGGTTAACTGGATATACCCGCACCACAATTTATCTATAATCGAAAGGGAGTTTTAATTTATGAATATTAAAAAATCATTAATCACATTTGGCGCTGCAGCCGCAATGGTCGCCCCCACACTTTTAGGCAGTGTTGTTGCCAATGCAGCTGTTAATCCAGCACCAAGACAAGCACAAACTAACCACAAACCACAGCAACAAAAGAGCAAACAGGATAACCAAAAATTATCATTGACCTCTCGCGAAAGTGGCAGTCAATATACGAATGACAATTCAGGTTACAATGTGACGGTTAAAGCCACTAATCTGATTAATACCCTGCACTATAACGTTCAAACCTCAACTGATTCTGGTGCTTCAAGCGCAGATCCATTTTCAATCAGCATCTACAAAGATGGCTCACTCTATAAAACAATCAGTTCATCTACTGGGACGTTGAGCGGCAGCTTGTGGGTAGGTTCCGGTACTTACTCAATTAAAGTTTACACATCCAGTGCAGCAAGTCACTGGACTGGTGGATTGGCAACGTCATAGACAAGTAGCCAATCAGAATAAAGTTTTCATCTAGGTCAAAGTTTGCCAGGTATGGGAGTGTCTGGCGAATTTGAAAGAGGATCGGCTAAACGCTGGTCCTCTTTTTGCTGCAGGTCATTGAAAATTGTTTTGACATTTTGGCAAATCGTTATATCATTAAGGCTGTCAAGTAGTTCATTGACGAATTGAATAAAGTAGTCTGGGGTGCCGTATGGCTGAGATAAAACCCATTGAACCTGATGCAGTTAGGACTGTCGAAGGAAGAACGAAAACTTTTTTGTGAGCTAATAGATAATCAGTTAACCAACTTTTTATGCTGTTCCCTCTTTCTTCGATACTGAGAAGAAAGGGGGATTTTTTTGTTGCAGCGCAGTTCAAGTCAATCAAGAATGGAGGCATAAAAATTGGCAACCAAGCAACAGTTACTTCAAGCAGTGGATGAGAATCAAGACCAATTATTGACGCTGCTGGACCGATTAATTTCGTTTGAAACCACGTCACCGCCGGCTCGAAATACGATTGCGATTCAAAAATTTATTGTGGAACAGCTGGCCACCGCTGGCTTTGAGACCAAGCAAACGCCATTTTATCAGGGCGATGAGTTGGTATCCGGACAAAAAGCTGGATCGGATCCTGAACGCTATCATAGCTTATTGCTTAATGGTCACGTTGACGTGGCAACCATTGATCGCGACAGCTGGGACACCGATCCGTTTAAGCTGACGCGGCAAGGGGATGTTTTACTTGGTCGTGGTGTCAGTGACATGAAGGGTGGAATGGCAAGCTTTTTATATGTATTTTCCCTTCTTCATCAATTAGGAATTGAACTGCCTGGGGACCTACGTTTTCAATCGGTCGTTGGTGAAGAGGCTGGTGAAGCCGGAACCAAAACCTTGTTAAAAAATGGCGAAACGGCTGATTTTGCAGTTGTGGGTGACACTTCCAATATGAATTTTCAAGGCCAAGGAGGGGTTATTACCGGCTGGATTACGTTGAAGAGCCCGCACATTTATCATGATGGTAATCGAGCCGCCATGATCAGCACTGGCGGTGGACTAGAGGCTGCTAACATGATTGAAAAAATGGTGGTCGTCATCCAGGCGCTCGAAAAGCTTGAACGTTACTGGGGGATTACCAAGCATTATCCTGGATTTGCACCGGGGATTGATACCATTAACCCCGCGTACATCGAGGGTGGACTTCACCCAGCTTATATCCCGAGTGAAGCCAAACTATGGATTACAGTTCATTTCTACCCCGATGAAAACGTGGACGACATTACCAAAGCCGTTGAAGAACAAGTGATTGCCGCGGCCAAAGCAGATCCGTGGCTACGAGATAATTTACCGACTTTCAGTTGGGGTGGCGATTCACTGTTGGCTGATAAAGGGGAAGTCTTTCCTTCTTTGGAGCTTGATTCGGATCATCCGGGGATGCAAACGCTGGAGCAAAGTTACACCGAAGTAGCCGGACATGCGCCAACGATCAGTATGTCACCATCAGTATCAGATAGTGGCTGGTTTGGGTATTATCACATTCCAGCAGTTGATTTTGGCCCTGGGACAATGGAGCAGGCCCACAGTGATAACGAAAGTCTCAGCTTTCAGCAATTATTAGAATACACCCGCGTCATTGCGGCATTTATATTTGACTGGTGTCATTTAAAGGGAGATCAATGATGAAAAAGAAATTTCAATTACAAGACGTTATTTTACTGGCAATTATTGCGATTGTTTTTGGGGCAATATTTGTTGGAACCGATTATCTCTACAATTTCTTAACGATGGCAATTGGGCCGTTTGCCAATGAAGCCCTGTTTGGATTATGGATTATGGCTGGACCGTTGTCGATTTACCTGGTACGTGTCCCTGGAGCCGCAATTATTGGTGAAGTGCTGGGGGCTGCCGCTGAAGTGATCTTTGGTGGAACCTTTGGCGCCAGCGCCCTTATTTCCGGAATTGTTCAAGGAATTGGGAGTGAACTTGGATTCACGCTTTTGAGATATAAAAACTGGGGTTGGCCAGCGTTGACCACGTCGGCGATCACGACGACGGTTGTGTCATTTGGATATGAACTGTTCCGACTGGGTTATGTCCACTACCATTTGCCAATGATTTTGGCTTTGTTCTCAGTCAGGTTGATTTCAGTCTTCTTGTTCGGAGCAGTCTGTGTTCAAGCCATTTTCAAGATGCTCAGCAGGTCAAAGGTTTTGAAACAAGTATAGCGTCGACTGATAACTAGTATTTTTGTGAATTCAACAATAAAAACAGGTTAGACCGTCTGGGGCCTAACCTGTTTTGCGTCCAGCAGGTAATTTACATGACCGCTGGTTGGCCGTTATGGACATCGACGACTTTCAAAAAATTGCGAATGATTTGTTTGCCGACATCGGGATCCGTCATGATTGATTCGGGGTGAAATTGAACGCCATAAACCATGCGCTGTGGATCACTGATGGCCATAATTTCACCATCGTGGGTCTGAGCGGTCACTAATAAATCTGCGGGGATAGTTGTTCGATCAACGATTAATGAATGGTACCTGGCAGCCTGAAAATGTTCTGGGCAGCCAAGAAATAATGGATCACGTCTCATAAGCTCGACATCAGACGGCTTTCCATGCATGAGTATCGGTGCGTGGGTCACGGTGGCCCCATATGCTTCGGCGATGGCTTGGTGCCCCAGACAAACACCCAGGATTGGGACGCGGCCAAGGAAGGCATCCAGAATTTGTGGCATGTTGCCCGCATCTTCTGGTCTCCCTGGTCCAGGAGAAAGGATGATGCTTTCAGGATTGATTTTCATTAGACTTTCAACGTCAACCCGATCGTTTTTCACAACGGTGATCGGGTCCCTTGTTAGGCTTCCAATCAATTGGTATAGGTTGTATGTGAAACTATCATAGTTATCGATTAAGTAATGCATCAGCAACATCCCCTTTCTCAGAAGTTTCCATTAAGGCTGTAACGATTGACCGAGCTTTATTGTTAAATTCTTGATATTCATGTTTTGGAATGCTATCAGCAACGATTCCGGCAGCCGATCTTACGACCAGATCGGCTCCCTTTCGAAATGCAAGTCGAATCCCAATACACATGTCCAAATCACCATCAAATCCCAAATAACCAAGACAGCCACCATATAAGCCGTGCTTATTGTTTTCAAGTTGGCCAATGATTTGCATGGCAGAGATTTTGGGGGCACCGGATAAAGTTCCGGCTGGTAAAAGTGAATGAATGATATCAACTGACGTCACATTATCGGCGACGGTGCTTTCGACCACTGATCCCATATGCATAACGTTCGAAAACTTCAGTAAATTCCTAAATGCAGTGACTTTCACAGACCCGAACTGACTGACACTCCCCAGGTCATTTCGACCCAGGTCAATTAGCATGTTGTGTTCGGATAGTTCTTTTGGATTATGTTGAAGCTCATCAGCGAAAGCATCATCTTCAACTTTATTTCGCCCCCTCCGTCTGGTTCCGGCCAATGGGTAAGTAAATAACGTTTTATCACGTTTGGTAATCATAGTTTCCGGTGATGCGCCAAGGGTTTCAAAGTCGTCGTGGCGGAAATAAAACTGATAAGGAGAGGGGCTCTGCTGAAATAGCCTTGGTGCGGCGGCAAATAAAGAACCGGTCATCTTGGCGTGCTGAGGATTTGAAAGCTGGACCTGAAAAATATCACCATCTAAGATATGTTTCTTGGCCACCGCCACTTTTTCCGTAAATTCAGGTAGCGAAAATTGGAGCTTGAAGTCGGTCATTGAAAAGGCTGGCAATGCGCTTTGATGGTGAACCCGTTGTATTTCGTGCTGGAGAGTCTGTAATGACGCAATTGTGGCGTCGTACTTCCGATCGAGGTCGGAACTGGCAATGACCCGGGTTAGGGTGACAACCTTGGTCGTATGATTAAAGGCAATTACCTGATCGATTAATAATAGGTCAACATCGTTTAATGCCATGGGATCGGCAACTTCTGGGAGGTGAGCCGAAGTCGCGTATTTAGCGTAGTCGTAGCTGAAGTAACCAACCAAGCCACCATTAAACGGCGGTAAATCAGCTAACTTCGGTGTTTTGTTGTTGGCTAAAATTCGCTCCAATACGGGTTTTAAAGGAATTGTTTCATGTGAAACATTCCCCAAATAATCGGTCGTTGTCAATCTGCCGTTACGGTAAGTCAGCGCCATCCTTGGATTGAGTCCAATAAAAGAATAACCGTCTTCTGTTTTCTTGGGCTGCCCCGTTAGTAAAAAGCAGGGCTTGTCAGGTTGATCAAAAGCTTGGGTAATTGCAATCGGATCAAAATCAGTCATTTGAAACTGAATCGAAATTGGTATAGCTGGAAAAGATTGCGTAAATTGATGTAATTGTTTAATATTCATTGAAATGGCCTCCAAATTATTCTGTCGTTTCTGAAATTAACAACGTTGGAATTGCCATCGTTTTCCTACTGTTTTCATAAAATACCCTCCGTAATTTCAATAAAAAAATCCGCCCATCACAAACCAATTGTTTGTAAAGGACGGATTTTCCGCGGTGCCACCTTCATTTGATTGATTGGCACAGACAGCCTGAAGTACAGTCTATCTGCCAATTAATCACGCTTAGCAAGGGACCAACATCCCTCCGGTAACTGACGTATACCAACACGTTTCTTCGTACTTTGATTCGGAAGAACCCTCAGTGGTCCATTTAACTGCCTGCGTTCGGCCGCATTCTCAGCGATAGCGACTCTCTTAACGTGCACAACAATCTTGATCTCCACTTCAACGGTTTATTTTGGACGGATATTTAATTGTCATTTAAATTACGCTCATTATGAGAAAATGTCAAGAAAATTAAAATATCAAAGTTGGGGGTTGACACTTTCTGGAATTCATTATATGCTCTATGCAATTAAAATTTAACTTTCTTAGGAGACTCTAATCATGATAAAAATTAATTCAAAAATTAATCGATTTTATTACTATTGGTACGCTTAGTGTTCACACCGGACAGGATGTGGGCACTTCCTCACATCCTGTGCGGCCAATAGTAGTTCATCATGATTACTTACTTCGGTCACACAGTTATTTTCAAAAATACTGCGGGACCAATTTTTTTACCCAAAATTCTGACTCCCGCGGTGTTGTATACGCTGCGGGAGTTTTATTTTATTTATAACTTGGGCAAACACACAAAGGAGATCATACTATGATTATTGTAATTAAGAACGGGCACGAAAATATTATTGACGAAATTAAGAATCGCTTCACCGATACGAACGAGGTTTTTGTTCATAACAATCGGGTTGCCCTTCAGGGTGTCAGTGAAAAAGACCTGAATGCTGAAGAAAAAGCCGCAATTGACTTAATTATTGATAATGTGCCAGCCGCAGTTCAAGGCAGTCGATTATTCCACCCTGAGGATACGGTTGTCACCACACCACACAGCGTCATTGGCGGTGATCATTTCACAATGATGGCTGGCCCATGTTCCGTTGAATCGGCTGAACATGTTATGAAGATGGCCAAGGTTGCCAAGAGCGGCGGCGCGACTGTATTGCGTGGTGGGGCCTTCAAACCACGGACTTCCCCATACTCATTCCAAGGATTAGGCGAGGATGGTTTGAAATTTCTCAGAGCGGCCGCAGATGCATTTGATATGGACGTTTTGACTGAGGTCATGGATGAAGATCATGTTCCGATGGTTGAGAAGTACACGGATATTTTCCAAATTGGTGCCAGAAACATGCAGAACTTCTCACTTTTAAAGGCAGTTGGTAAAACTCAGACTCCAGTAATGCTAAAACGCGGAATGTCTGCTACGATTGATGATATCTTAAATGCGGCTGAGTACATCGCGGCTGGTGGGAACCATAATATTATCATTACAGAACGCGGAATTCGGACGTTTGATAACAAATACACGCGAAACACCCTTGATGTCGGCGCCGTACCCGTTTTGCAAAAGTTAACCCACTACCCAGTGATTGTTGACCCAAGTCACGCTGCCGGCCACACGGAATTTGTGACACCGGAAGCTATGGCAGGCGTTGCCGTTGGCGCAAGCGGCTTGGTTGTTGAAATTCACGATGATCCTGCTCACGCATTCTCTGATGGTGCTCAAGCACTCAAGCCTGATGAATACCGCGCAATGGCACAGCAAGCCTTTGCCATTCGTCAGGTAATTACCACCCCAATCCAAGAAAAAAGTGAGGTCAAGTTATGAAAATAATCAAAGTAGAATTACCCGATCATTCCTACAATGTTGAAATTGCCAGTGGCATCCTGGGCTGTACAGGACAACTCGTATCCAGCGTGTGGTCTAAACGAAAAATCGCGTTGGTTAGTGATAGTAATGTCGCACCGCTTTACCAGGCACAGGTCGCTGAAGCGCTTGAAGCCGTTGGATTCACGGTTCATGAATACCAATTCCCAGCGGGTGAAGCATCTAAATCGTTGGAAGTTTTAGCTGATCTTGCCCGGCAGATGGCGGCTGACAGTTTTAATCGCGATGATGGTGTCATTGCACTGGGCGGTGGCGTGACTGGTGATTTGGCCGGATTCTTGGCTGCCACTTACATGCGCGGGATTGGCTTAATACAAATGCCAACCTCATTGTTGGCCCAAGTTGACAGCTCAGTTGGCGGCAAGACGGCCGTTGATTTGGATGCTACCAAGAACATTGTTGGGTCGTTCTACCAACCGGATTTGGTTATCATTGATCCGGACACTTTAAAAACACTGAAAACGCGCGACTTGGTTGAGGGTTACGGTGAAATTGTGAAGGTGGCGGCCTTATCTGATGGTGACCTGTGGAACTTGGTTAAATCCATTAACTCACCAGAAGAAATTTTAGCAAACGCTGAAGAGTTAAGCATTCACTCAGTTCAGTACAAGACGGATATTGTGATGGGTGATGAAAAAGAGGGCGGCCTGCGCCAATTACTGAACTATGGTCATACCATTGGTCATGCAGTTGAAGCGTTGGCAGAGGGCGGTTTACGTCACGGAGAAGCCGTCAGCATTGGCATGATTGCAATCCAACAAATTTTTGAGGATAAAGAATTAGCCGTGCCGGGAATTACCCAAGAATTACGTGAGCGCTTGGAGGCGGTCGGCTTACCCGTTACGTCGGATCTGCTGAATTCCGACGAAGTCTTTGATAAAATCAAAAACGACAAAAAGAATCGTGATGGCCATCTAAGCTTAATTTATGTTCATAAAATTGGCGGACCGGTTATTAAATCAATTCCAAGTGACCAGATTCAAGAATTCCTTGGGATCAAGACGGTCAAAGCCTGATGTTTCATGTGAAACAATTAAATGAACTGAGAAACACCAAGGATTTTGCTTGTCCTTGGTGTTTTTTTGTTGGGCTGGAAAGTATTTGCCGAAGCTCTTTTTTGTCCACGTTGGCGAAAAAGCGTAAACTAATATTGAAATGATTTTTAGGTTGAAAAGGGAGGCGGAGTAAGTGGCTAAATCCCGTCCGCGAGAACAAGCATATGAATTTACAGATAAGCCTTCCTACCGTGAATGGCTGATTGAAACGGTTCGAGCTGCCTTACCGGACGGTTTGGAACTGGCTGCCAGCAATTATGCACGCTCGACTGCCAGTTCCTACTGGTTAATTAAAGGCTTTGATACGCAAGGTCAGGTCTATTGGATAACACTGCGAGTGGCAACCCATCCGCTTTGGCTGCGACATGCCCACCAGATTGAAGTTCTCTGGGAAGAGCCGGGAACTTTTGGTGATTTGTTCAATGCCGTTTCGAACAGTCTGCATCCCATTACGGTTCAAGAAGCCAGGTTTACCCTTAGTCCATTAGATATCGCAGTTCTCAATTTGCTTATTACCCTGGAACATCATAAGCTCATTTGGTTCATTCGAATGATTCCAGATATTGCGCACGCACACAAAGATAAGGCTTTTGATCTGAAGACCGACTTTCTTAATTGTGAGTTGCTTCTTGGTGACCGCAATAACGCAAATAACCTGTTGTTACCAATTGAAGTGCCACGACTTCAAAAAAAGCTGGCAACCTTCTTTGGTGAAAATTTACTGTTTTCACAGTTCACCAAACATTCTTTACTTAAATTATTGCCGACCAATCAATGGCTTGAACCGATACTTGATGAACAGGGAAACGATGGTGAATGGGAAGATGAAATCCGTGCCGCGTATGGTCAAACCTTTGTGAATACATGCCAGAAGTTACTGAAGCATCAGGAAAAAGTGTATGAGAAGCGTCCTTCATGATTCGCTGACTGGCTTAAATTCTGGGATCAAAACGCCTGTTGGCCCACTCTCCTAATTAACTTGAGACTTCTCAGCGCCACTATTTTTGAACAAATACCCAAATCCTCGGATGGTTGTTAACATCTGGGGATTTTTTGGTTCAATCTCGATTTTCTTTCGTAAGTTACTGATGTGGGTATCAATGATTCTCAGGGTCGCGCCCGTGGTATTACCCCACACCGCTGAGGCAATCTGGGTTCGACTAAGGACGGTGTTGGAATTGCTGACAAAGAATAGTAGCAATTTATATTCAATTGGACTTAAATTAAGCTTCTTTCGACCGTTATTAACCTCGAATTTGCTTAGGTCAATGACCAGGTGGCCGACGCGCAAACTTTCTGACTCTTGGCTTTGCTGATTGAGCTGGAGGTTGTCTTTATTTTGATAGACCCAAATCTTTTGAATGATCCGCGCGATCATTTCGCTTAACGGGGCGTTATGGATGTAGTCATCCAGATGGTCATCCAAAAAATAAGAACAGATTGTTTCAATTGGGCGTGTCTGCTCATCTAATAATAGGATGGGTCCGGCAATTTGGCTTCGTAAAATTTGTAACTCCGAGGAATTTTGTGGCAACTCAGTGGTATTCAAGTCCCAGACAATTCCGGAAACCTGTTGAAGTAAATGGTCAAGTGGTTCAAAAGACACTCTGGTGTTAATTTGATAGGCGGCAAGCTGCTTTTCAAGCTGACCCGCTAGTTTTAAATTTTGGCTGATCAATAAGATTTCCAATGGCATCCGGTCTTCCTCCATATTAGATAAATAGTTTACATCTTAAGTTATGCCATACTTTTCGATAAAAATGGCCACTTTTACGTTACTTTTACATAAACGAAACTCGATATTTACATGCTGTTGTTATATTGAGAATGTACTTAAATGAGTACTAAAAAAACTTGGGTTTTCATTAGGAGGAAATCGAATTATGAAAAAAAGATCCTTTTTTTCAACTATTGTAGCAATGACAGCTGTGGGGGTATTACTAACTGGATGTGGGTCGAGCAGTTCGAAGTCAAAGAAGTCTTCAGCTGATTCTAACGTTAAAATTACCGCCGTTGGTTCCACTGCCTTACAACCATTAGTTGAACAAGCAGCAAGCAATTATCAAAAAGCAAATAAAGGCGTTAACATTTCCGTTCAAGGTGGCGGTTCAGGTACCGGATTAAGCCAAGTTCAAACCGGCGCCGTTCAAATTGGTAACTCAGACATCTTCGCTGAACAGCAAGATGGTATCAAAGCAAAAGAATTGGTTGACCACCAAGTTGCCGTTGTTGGTATGACACCAGTTGTTAATAAGGATGTCAGCGTCAGCAATTTGACCATGGCACAATTAAAAGGAATCTTCACTGGTAAATATACCAACTGGAAACAAGTTGGCGGCAAGAATGAAAAGATCACCGTTGTTAACCGTGCCCAAGGTTCAGGTACTCGTGCCACATTCGAATCAGCCGTTCTTGAAGGTGCCAAGGCAGTTAAAGCCCAGGAACAAGATTCAAACGGAACTGTTCAAAAGATCGTTTCAAGCACCCCTGGTACCATCAGTTACTTAGCCTTCTCATACGTTAACAACAAGCTTAAAGCCTTATCAGTTAACAACGTCAAACCAACTGATGCCAATGTCACAACCAACAAATGGAAGATCTGGTCATATGAACATATGTACACTAAGGGTCAACCAAACAAAGCGACCAAGAAATTCTTGAACTACATGGACTCAAGCAAGGTTCAAGACAGCTTGGTTCAAAAACTTGGTTACATCAGTATTCATGATATGAAAGTAACTAAGAATGCAAGTAACGCGGTTAGCGAAAAATAATGATTCAAGATCTGGAGATACGTTTAAACGTACTCGAAACATATTTCAAACTCACTAGGTAAAAGCAACGTAACGCTACAATAAAACAGTCAACATCAATCGAAGGCTGAAGGCAAATCAAATGCCTCCAGCCTTCCTCAAGTTAAGGTACTCATTTAAATTTCGAATAACCAAATTAGGAGGTTAATCATGGATGAAATCAAACGTGATCTTCAAAATCCATCAAAGGCAACTCATGAAGATTTATTCGGTAAAGGCATCACCTATATCTGTATCGGATTCGTGAGCTTGCTCGTTATTTCCATTCTGTATTTTATTACGACAAGGGGGCTTGCAACCTTCACGGTTAACCATGTGAGTCTCTGGAAGTTCTTATCAGGGACAACTTGGAACCCGTCATTGCTGGATAAACATGGTAATCCGGAAATTGGCGCACTTCCGATGATCGTGACGTCATTTAGCGTGACGGTGCTGGCGGCCGTTGTTGCCACGCCGTTTGCGTTGGGGGTCGCGCTTTTCATGACAGAAATTGCCCCTGAAAAAGGGTCTAAGATCTTACAACCAGTTATTGAACTGCTGGTTGGAATCCCCTCCGTTGTTTATGGATTTATTGGCCTTTCAGTCATTGTTCCGTTGATCCGTCACGCATTTGGCGGAACGGGCTTTGGGATTCTTGCCGGGACACTGGTTCTCTTCGTCATGGTGCTCCCAACCATTACATCGATGTCCGTCGACAGTATTAAAGCCGTTCCGATGTTTTATCGTTCAGCATCATTAGCGCTTGGAGCAACCAGATGGCAGACGATTTACAAAGTCGTTCTCCGATCGGCCACCCCAGGAATCCTAACCGCCATCATTTTTGGAATGTCACGCGCATTTGGTGAAGCCCTTGCCGTCCAAATGGTGATTGGAAACGCCGTCTTGATGCCACATGGATTATTAACACCATCGTCAACTCTGACGAGTCAGTTAACCACCGGAATTGGGAATACGACTATGGGCACGCTGCCAAACAACGCGCTTTGGTCGCTTGCGCTCATTCTTCTGCTGATGTCATTGGTCTTTAACATCTTGGTTCGAGTAATTGGAAAGCGAGGCAGTCTGAAAAAATGAATTCAAAAACAAGCAATAACATTGCAACCGGCATTATTTATTTTTTGGTCGCCTGCGTTTTAGCAATTCTGGTCTTTTTACTTGGCTATATTCTGATTACCGGGGTACCCCATATTTCATGGCATTTCTTAACGTCACCTGCCCAGTCGTTTGCTGCCGGTGGTGGGATTCGCGATCAGTTGTTTAACTCACTGTACTTGTTGGTCTTAACATTGATTATCTCGTTTCCAATTGCCTTAGGTTCTGGCATTTATTTATCCGAATATGCACCAATCAATTGGGTAACAAGTGTGGTTAGAACGGCCGTTGAGGTTTTAAGTTCATTGCCTTCAGTGGTTGTGGGCCTGTTTGGATTCTTGTTATTCGTTGTTAATTTCCACATGGGGTTTTCAATTCTTGCAGGTGCGATTGCGTTGACATTCTTCAACTTACCGCTGCTGACAAGAAGTATTGAAGAATCACTTCAAGATGTATCCCAGCTGCAGCGTGAGGCCGGCTTATCACTGGGCTTATCGCGCTGGCGAACGATTACCGGAATTGTCCTTCCAGCCGCACTTCCCGGAATTTTAACCGGGATTATCCTAAGCGCCGGTCGGGTGTTTGGTGAAGCCGCTGCCTTGATTTACACGGCCGGACAAAGTGCCCCAACGGTTAACTACGGCGACTGGAACCCAATGGATAGTGCCAGCTTCTTGAACTTTATGCGACCTGCCGAAACGCTGGCTGTTCATATTTGGAAGGTGAACACGGAAGGGGTTACCCCTGATGCTGCATCGATTTCAAGCGGCGCTTCAGCCGTCTTAATCGTCGTTATTCTGTTATTTAACTTATTGGCTCGAATGCTCGGCCGCTGGTTATACAAACGCATGACGGCAACGAAGTAGGAGATTATTATGCAAGAATATGACTATAATCAAACGCACATTATTGATATTCCACTCGAAAAAGCAATGACCACCGATAATTTACAGGTGTTTTATGGTGACAACCATGCGATGCATGACGCAACGCTGGCGTTTCCGCGACACCGGATTACCGCGTTAATCGGGGCCTCTGGATCCGGTAAATCAACGTATCTACGTTGTCTCAACCGGATGAATGACCGGATTGCGATGGTTCAGGGCAAAATTATGTATCGAGGATTGGATATCAACTCTAAAAATATCAATGTCTATGAAGTCCGAAAGCACATTAACATGGTGTTTCAACGCCCTAACCCATTTGCCAAATCAATCCGTGAAAACATTACGTTCGCGTTGAAACGAAATGGTATCAAGGATAAAGCCGAGCTCAATCAGCGGGTTGAAGAAAGCTTAAAGGCGGCCGCACTTTGGGATGAAGTTAAAGACGATCTTGATAAAAGTGCTTTAGCTCTATCCGGTGGTCAGGCGCAACGGTTGTGTATTGCCCGATGCGTGGCAATGAAGCCCGACATTTTATTGCTGGATGAACCAGCCAGTGCGCTGGATCCAATTTCTACTGCAAAAATCGAGGAAACCTTGATGCAACTACGAGAAAATTATTCGATTATCATTGTGACCCATAACATGCAGCAAGCGTCACGGATTGCGGATTACACGGCTTTCTTCCATATGGGTCACGTTCTTGAATATGACGTCACTGAGAAGATATTTACAACACCACAAATCAAAGCAACTGAAGATTATATCTCCGGCAACTTTGGATAAAAAGGGGAATGGACAATGCCAAAGATAATTACAAGTAATGACGTCCATTTGAGTTATGGCTCAAAAGAAGCCCTTCACGGAATCAGTTTGGATTTTGAAGAGCACGAAATTACGGCGCTGATTGGCCCATCCGGATGTGGAAAATCAACGTACTTGAGATGCCTGAACAGGATGAACGATTTAATCAAAGGAGTCACAATTACCGGTTCGATGAAGCTTGAAGACCAGGACATTTATGCACCTGGCGTCGACATTGTTGATCTCCGAAAGCGCGTCGGAATGGTGTTTCAACAGCCTAATCCGTTTCCGTTTAGTGTTTATGAAAACGTGGCTTACGGCTTGCGGTTAGCGGGCGAAAAGGACAAACACGTCCTGGATGAACGGGTTGAGACCAGCCTAAAGCAGGCAGCAATTTGGAATGAGGTTAAGGATCATCTATATGAAAACGCGCTGTCCTTTTCAGGCGGTCAGCAACAACGAATCTGTGTTGCCCGGGTGCTGGCTGTTCAACCGGAAGTGGTACTCTTAGACGAACCAACCAGTGCTTTGGATCCAATTTCAAGTGCCAAAATTGAAGATACGTTGTTAAATATCCGGGATGAATACACGATTATTATCGTGACTCATAACATGCAGCAAGCTTCACGAATTTCGGATAAAACAGCATTCTTGCTGAACGGTGACTTGGTTGAGTTCAGTAAGACCGAGAAAATGTTTATCCACCCCGATGACGAAAAAACCAGTGATTACCTAAACGGAAAGTTTGGCTAGGAGGATTATAAACGATGAGAGAATTATTTGATGATGAGTTAAAAAAGCTGCACGGCCGATTTGTGGAAATGGGTCTGACGATTAGTGAACAGATTTATAAATCCACGACAGCGTTTATTGAACATGACAAGAAAATGGCTCAATCTGTTATTGATGAAGATGTTCAAACTAATACAGATGAAATGAAACTGGAAAAGCAAGCTTTGAGTTTGATTGCCCTTCAGCAGCCGGTTGCGACGGATTTTCGAGTGATTATCAGTATTTTGAAGGCCAGTTCTGATTTGGAACGAATTGGCGACCATGCTGTCAGCATTGCTCGTGAAACAATTCGGGTGAAGGGAAATCCGCGAATTCCCAAGGTGGAAAAATCAATTGCAAAGATGACTGAAGAAGTTCGTCACATGTTGGAAAGCGCGTTGGAAGCTTACGTTAAAAGCGATGCTGATGGTGCCAAGAGTCTTTCTGACAACGATGTCAAAGTTGATGAGCAGTATCTGTTAATCCGAGATGAAATTACCGACGCGGTTCAATCGGATACGGCAACGGTAACGGCAAGTTCGAGTTACTTCATGGTTATTAAGCTGCTGGAACGAATTGGCGATCACGTTGTTAACCTGGCTGAATGGATTGTATACTCAGCTGCCGGACAGATTGTGGAATTAAATCCCGGCAAATCAAATCCGGAGCTAGTCGACAAGTTGTATTCAGAGGCAATTGTGAAAGACAAGCAAAAAGGTAAGGATAGCAAATAGGCGTGTGACTCAAAAAGAGGCCGGAAATCCGCATTAACTGCGAGTTTCCGGCCTCTATTTTTTTGATAAAATTGTGGAATATTACGTGGTACCGACAATTCGACCATCGTACCCAAAATCGATTATTTAGCAATCACAATTCTGCCGGCATGTTTTGAATCCAGAAGTTGATGTCCTTTAATCACACTATCCAATGTGAATGGAAGCTTGTAGCCGATTCGAATCTTAAGTTTACCTGCTGTCATCAGTTCAAGCATGGCAGTTAGGGCATCATCGTCCGAAATTTCTTGGGTCGGGTGAATGTGGTTGAAATGAACATCCTTATCCGTTGGGGGATCCCCGTCGGCGACACTTGCAATAATACCGCCATCTTTAACGATTTTAACGTCACTTTCATAGCCGTTACCGTTTAACGCCGCATCAATGACAACGTCGGCAGTATCTGCCAGCGTTTCGGATGGGTCCTCCCTGTCGTAAGCGACGTATTGATCAATGCCAAGGGACTTAACATATTCTTCATTTTTACTGGAACCCACACCAATGACTTTGGCACCGATATCCAAGGCAATTTGAGCCGCCAGTGATCCCACACCACCGGAGGCACCTTTAACAACCACCGTTTGTCCGGGTTGAACCTTTCCAAATAAATGAATCCCCTTGTAGGCCGCCAATCCGGGAGTCACGATTGCAGCTGCTGCAATGTAGGGAACACCGCTTGGAATTAACACGGTATTTGAGTCCTCACCGACTGAATACTCAGCGTACGAATGATGACCATGTGCCACCACGCGGTCACCGATATCAAAGTCGGTTACGTCTTCTCCGACGCGTTCCACAAAGCCGGCAACATCTCTTCCGGGAATAATCCGGTGATCCGTTGGTTTCAACTTTCCAGCCCGCTGCATTGCTTCAAAATTATTTAAGTTGAATGCTTCTGTTTTGATCAGAATCTGGTTGGACTTAATTTCTGGGGTTGGTAATTCATACTCTTGAAATACCTCTGGGCCGCCGTTTTGTTCGTAACCGAATGCTTTCATCAGAATCGCTCCTTTTTAGTCATATCTATAAACTCAGTTTAATTCATATGCATGTGAAAGCAATTAATTTGATGTTTAAATTTCAGTGTTGACGGCATTGAAAGCGCTTATTAGACTTGGCGTGCCCGTTTGCGAACGGCATGGTTGAGTAAGAATAAGAATCCCAAGGAGATGATGGCGTAGACCACTGAGCCAATACTAATCCTGTCCAACCCAACAACGCTTACCAGACTCGACGCGGTCGCAGAGCCCAGTGAGATTCCGAAATTGAAGAAGATTGAACTTAAAGATGAGGCAAACACCAATGATTGGGGGTATTCGGTCTCGGCAAGGTTGAGGAAATGAATTTGGATGGGTGAATTGATGATGGTGACAATTAACGTCAAGATCAGCATGATTAAGAGGCCGGCAATTTTGCTATGGAGCGCAAACGGAAAGACGGCGAGTAACGCAATATCGGCGACGTAAAAGAGTGGGGCTTTTTGAAGACTATCGGGCTTTTCG
>NZ_JAXGWW010000025.1:0-16765 GCF_040773105.1 Lentilactobacillus sp. | reverse complement strand
CATGATTTAATTTATTATTTGTTTTACGAATTGACTTCGCAAATGTTTGGCTCCGATTAAAAATCGAAGCGCCCTGCACATTTGTTTGTCGAAAATTTTGTTCAGTTTTCAAAGGTCTACTTGGTTGTCAGAGCGATGAAATCATCTCTCGCGACAACTATTTAAATATACCACGCTGATAAGATGATGTCAACAAAAACATTTTTCATAATCACGTTCCGTTGTGTACCCCTTCGAATCAGCATATATAAATATATCGAAAATCAAGGCCCGCGTCAAGGATAAATTGACAATTAATCAATTTTGTTTTTACGAGCCAACTGTGATTGATCATCAGATCATTCATTTGACCCTTGAAAAACAAAAAAGCAACCCAACTTAATGGATTGCTCAATCAAAATATTAGTCATTAGTCGTATTATCTTCGGGGCGCATCGTTGGAAATAAAATCACGTCTCGAATTGATGGGGCGTCAGTTAAAAGCATGACTAACCGATCAATTCCAATTCCGAGACCACCTGTAGGCGGCATACCATACTCCAGAGCCTCAATATAATCTTCATCGATGCCTTCTGCTTCGTCATTACCCTCTTGACGCTCTTTAACCTGAGCCTCAAAACGCTCACGTTGGTCAATTGGATCGTTTAACTCAGAAAAGGCATTCGCAAATTCATTGGTGCAGATGTAAAGCTCAAACCGATCGGTAAATCGAGGATCATCATGGTTCTTCTTAGCCAACGGTGAAATTTCAACCGGATGGCCGTAGATGAAAGTCGGCTGTTCGAGCTTAGGCTGTACAAGTTCCTCGAAAAAGGCATTAATAATATGACCGGTCTTCCACCATTGTTCATAGTGAATGTGATGTTCATCCGCTAATTTCTTCGCATCATCATCAGACATTGGCTTCCAAAAATCAATCCCAGCATATTCCTTAATGGCATCGACCATGTGCTGACGCTTAAATGGCTTGTTTAAGTCAACTGTATGCCCCTGATATGTCACAACATTATCATCGGTTACAGCTGAAGCGGCTGCTTTGAAGATACCTTCAGTCTCATCCATCACATCATTGAAATCAAAGTAGGCAACGTAGGATTCAAGCATCGTAAACTCAGGGTTGTGACGGGTATCCATCCCTTCATTTCTAAATACTCGGCCAATTTCATAAACCCGTTCCAAGCCACCAACAATCAACCGCTTTAAGTGAAGTTCCAGGGCGATTCGTAAGTACAAATCAATATTTAACGCGTTGTGATGGGTAATAAATGGACGCGCATTGGCACCACCAGCTTGATTATGCAAAACTGGCGTTTCCACTTCCTGATAATCATTTGAATCAAGATATTTACGAACGGCAGAAATAATCTTTGTTCGCTTAACAAAACGATCAAAGCTGTCGTCATTTGAAATTAAATCCAAGTACCGTTGACGATACCGTTGTTCTTTGTCCTTTAAACCATGATACTTGTCAGGCAATGGCCGCAATGCTTTAGACAAAAATGTCACTGATTCGGCGCGAACCGTCAGTTCACCCATATCGGTTTTGATGATTTGTCCTGAAATTCCCAGGTGATCTCCAATATCCGATCGTTTGAAAATATGATAGACATCTTCTCCGACAATATCTTTTCTGACATAAATTTGAATTTTACCGGTTCGATCTTTTAAATCGGCAAACCCAACCTTGCCCTTACCACGTTTGGCAATCATTCTACCCGCGATGGTAACCTTCTTGTCTTTTTCCATCAATTCATCTTTGTCTTCATCGTCAAAATCCGCGTGGAGCTGTTCTGCGAGATATGTACGTACGAACCGATGTCCAAATGGATCAATTCCTTCTTTACGCAATTCATCCATCTTCTGGCGACGGACAATCATCTGATCATTCATTTCTTTATCTTTGGCCACTGTGAAACCTCCTAATTGAAAATTAACTATTAATAATCATAACACAAAAAGCGCCGGATTTATTGTGCAATCCGGTGCTGACGGGCTTTTCTTTGAGCATTTTTCTCGAGAAATTCATCAAAAATATCGTTCATAGCTTTCTCACCAGACGCGTTGGTCAAAGCGACTTTTGTCCGGGCTGAATGTGCAATTCCCTTCAAATAATAGCCAGCTTGCCCACGGAACTCATGAGAACCCACATAATCACCCTTCAGTTCAACCAACCTGTGAAGATGTTCCTTAGCAGTCGCCACTTTTTCAGCTGGCGTTGGCTCACTTAATAATTCACCAGTTTCAAGGTAATGCTGCGTCTGTTTAAGAATCCAAGGGTTCCCTTCCACAGCGCGACCCATCATAACCGCATCGGCACCGACCTCAGTCAACATCTTTTTGGCATCTTGCGGAGTTCTAACGTCCCCATTACCCATGAAGGGAATGTGAATTTCATCTGCGACCTGCTTTAAAATAGTCCAATCCGCATGGCCCTCATACATTTGCTTACGAGTCCGCCCATGCATTGCCAATGCGGATGCACCGGCGCGTTCTGCTGCAAGTGCATTCTCGACAGCGTAAATATGATCGTCGTCCCAGCCAGTCCGCATCTTAACGGTTACCGGCTTCTTAACGGCGTCTGTCACATATGAAACCATCTCATAGACCTTGTTGGGGTCAAGCAGCCATCGGGCACCTGCATCAGTCTTGACAACCTTGTTGACTGGGCAGCCCATATTGATATCGATGATGTCTGCAGCGGTATTTTGGTCAACAAATTTAGCGGCTTCCACTAACGTTTCCTTCGTCCCGCCAAAAATCTGAATACTCATCGGATGTTCACGGGCGTCCACGAACATCATATCCAGCGTCTTTTTATTTTTGTACATGATGCCACGATCAGAAATCATTTCGCAGACCACCAGGCCAGCCCCAAATTCCTTGCAAATAATTCTAAATGCAGAATTGGTCACTCCAGCCATCGGGGCGACAACAACTTGATTGGGAATCGTGACGTTACCGATATTCCATTTCATTTTCTCACCTCAAAAATTGTTCCAGCATTCGAGAAATTCCGATTGCTATCGTATCACAAATCCAGCTAAAGGCATAGCATCAATTACTTGGTCGCCTTTGATTGGGCAACTTTAATAATTTTTGTCAACTCTTCTTCGTTGTAATGGTACTGTTTGCCACAGAAGTTGCAGGTAACGTCAATCCCATGGTCCTCTTTTAGCATTGTTTCCAATTGGGGAACCGGAATTCCTTCCAAGTCTCGACCAAAGCGGAACTTAGAGCAATTGCACGAAAATTCGACTGGAATCGTCTGAAGAAAGTGAAGCTGCCCCTTGCCAAAAATCAGCTCTAAAATGTCCTCAGGGCTTTGATTGTCCAATAGCAGTTCTGAGATCATGGGGATCTCTTTAATCCGGTCGACGACTTTGTTAATCGCATCTTCGGTCGCATCAGGCAGCACCTGAATCATATAACCACCCGCAGCGCCAATCGAATTGTCATCGTTCACAAACACGGAAACGCCAACTGCGGAAGGAATCTGTTCTGACTGTGCCAAGTAGAAAGTAAAATCGTCCCCAATTTCCCCGGACGTTAACGGAACACTTCCCGTATAAGGGTCTTCACCCTCGGCCGCTCTGCTCACTTCAATAAAACCGTTAATACCGACAGCCTTGCCAACGTCGATTTTATGCTGATCATTTAACGGTAAGTGAACGTGGGGATTTTGAATATATCCCTTTACGTGACCGTTTGAATCACTATCGGCGACAATCTGACCAACTGGGCCCTTTCCATCAATTTTGACTGTCACCGCCTCACCGTTCTTTTCAACCGACTCGGCCAACATAACGGTTCCAATCAAGGTCCGGCCTAAAGCAGCTGAAGAAGCGCTCCAAGTGTCATGATCGGATTGTGCCGTTGCGACAAGCTGTTTTGCATTGACTGCATAGGCTCGAAACATGCCATCTGTCGTTGTTGCTTTTACCAAATAATCATTCATTTATTTTTCACCTCATCAAAATAAAAACGAGCTTAGAGATAACTTTACCCTAAACTCATTTTTAAAATATTCAACTAATTATTATCGTCATCATTGTGATTATTATCTTTTGGTTGATCATTGTTTGGCACATCATCCGGAGTTTCAGCCTCATCCGAACCAGTATCAGTCGACTGATCGGCCGTTGAACTGTCGGAGTTGGTTGATTCGCCATGATCTTTCTCCAAAGCTGCTTGACGTTCAGCTTCTTTGCGTTCAAGTTCACGTTTAGCTTCTTCAAATGTCGCTGCCCGTTCACTTGGAAATTCACTCGTGTCTGTACTTTCAGGCATTTTGCCTGTATTCCAGAGAGAGAGGATCTGCTTTTCATCAAGTGTTTCATACTTCAGAAGTGCTTCGGCAATCAGCTTGTGCTTGTCACGATGCTCTTCGATAATCTTCTTAGCAGTATCATGAGCTTCATTCGTCAAACGACGAACTTCTTCATCAACTGCGGCACCGGTCTCTTGTGAATACCTTGGCCCATAAGTATCCTGAGCGGGGTTTTCAAGCTGGACAGGTCCGAGTCGCTTACTCATTCCGTATTGGGTAACCATTGCTCTGGCAAGATTGGTTGCTTGCTCAAAGTCATTGGATGCCCCTGAAGATTGTGAGTCAAAGACAATTTCTTCGGCAGCACGACCACCCATTAATCCGGCGATCTGCTCCATGGCGTCTTTCTTGGACATCAACTGTTGATCTTCACGTGGCAGCATGATAGCGTATCCGCCGGCACGACCACGAGGAACAATGGTTACTTTGTGAACCACTCTGGCATCGTTTAAGACCAATCCAACAACCGTATGGCCGGCTTCATGGTAGGCAACCGTTGCCCGTTCCTCTTTGGAGATCACTCGATTTCGTTTGGCAGGACCGGCAATGACTCGATCTTCCGCCTCATCCATATCGCTGGCATCAATCTGGGTCTTGTTGCGACGAGCAGCCAATAAAGCAGCTTCGTTCAGCAAGTTGGCCAAATCGGCACCAACAAATCCGGGTGTCTGCTTAGCAATTTCATGCAAATCGACATCGTTGGCCAATGGCTTGTTCTTTGAATGAACTTTCAAAATAGCTTCACGGCCGTTAATGTCAGGACGCCCAACCAAAATCTTCCGGTCAAAACGACCCGGACGAGTCAAAGCGGGATCCAAGACATCGGCACGGTTGGTAGCTGCAATGACAATGACACCTTCATTGCCGCTAAAACCATCCATTTCAACCAGCAATTGGTTAAGGGTTTGTTCACGTTCATCGTGACCCCCGCCCATACCGGCACCACGTCGACGACCGACGGCATCAATTTCATCAATAAAGATGATGGCTGGAGCGGCCTTCTTGGCTTGATCAAACAAGTCACGAACACGGCTGGCACCAACACCAACAAACATTTCAACGAAATCTGAACCAGAGATTGAGTAGAATGGCACACCGGCTTCACCGGCAACGGCTTTGGCAAGCAAAGTCTTACCAGTACCAGGAGGTCCCTCAAGTAAAACCCCATGTGGGATAGTGGCACCTAATGTTGTAAACTTCCTTGGATCTTTCAGAAATTCAACAACTTCAACAAGTTCTTGTTTTTCTTCCTCTTCACCGGCAACATCTGAGAACCGAACCTTATTTTGCTTACTGTCGGCTGGTTTAGCCTTGGATTTGCCAAAGCTCATCACTTTGCCATTTCCACCGCCCTGACCGCCAGCACGGCCCATCATCATGTAGAAGAACCAGATAAACAACAGCAGTGGCAATACGTAAACCAAAAGATTTACCCAAAAGCCACTTGACTCTTCCGGCTTAGCGTTCATCTTAACATTGTGAGATTGCGCAGCCTTGGTGATTTCAGCAATTGAGGAGTTGTTCTCAAGAACGGTTGTTGTGAATTTAGTGACTTCTTTGGATTGAGTCTGATTTCCACCAATCAATCCGGATTGTACCTGAACCTTCTGGCCGTTTCGATAAGTCCCTGTTACCTTATAGACGCCACCATTTGGTTGTACGGAAAAGTTTTTTACCTTGTCATCCTTCAAGTCCTTTACAAACTGGCTCGATTGGATTTCTTGCGATGTGGTTTGGTTAGTATTTCCGTTAAAGAAATAGATAACGCCCATGATCAGCAAAAATATGACAATGTAAAACAGACTATTCTTAAAAAGCCCATTTTTATTCGAGTTCATCAACGTCCTCCTCAAAATTAAATATTTTTCATGTTGATAGTCAAAATACTAACACACTTGACCTTTTTTGACTATTAATTGTTCGTATAAATTTCGGGCTTTAACACCCCGATGTATGGCAGGTTACGATACTTTTCATCATAATCAAGACCATACCCGACTAAAAACTCATTTGGAACCTTAAATCCGATAAAATCCGAATCGGCACCCACAATTCGTGCGGCCGGTTTATCAAGCAATGTACATACTTTGACGGAGTTGGCGCCGCGCTTGTCAAACAGGTCCAGCAAAAATCTCAGCGTTCGACCCGTATCGACAATGTCTTCGACAATCAAAACGTCCCTACCGGAAATATCGGTATTGATGTCTTGAAGAAGCTCAACGGTCCCAGAAGAACTCGTGCCACCATGGTAACTGGAAACATCGACAAAATCGATTTGCATGTAGCCGTCAACGTGTCTGGCAATATCCGTCATGAAAAAAATGGCGCCCTTTAAAACACCGATGACAACCGGTACTTTACCTGCATACGCTTGCGAAATTTCTTTCCCAAGCCGTTGGCAGGCCGAGTCGATTTCATCCTTGCTGTACAAAATCTTCAAGATGTCGTTATTCATCACTAAGTCCTTTTCTTTTAATTATTGATCAACATGTCTTTCAACGAGAAAATAAGTGTGTGTTGTCTCAGCTACACTGCGATAAAAGGCGGCTTTAACGCCTAACACGGACAACACAGTCCCGCTTGCCGTTGCCAACACGCTGATCTGCTTTCGCTTGATACTTGGGATCTTGGCATTGATCAAAACCCGATTGACGCGTTGATGACCACCATTTGTCAGGGCAATTCGGTCGTTGGCATTTGCCGGGCGGACGCATAATGGAAAGTCGCTGTCCGCCAAGTCAAAGTGGTAAACCTTGTCCATTAAAAATGGCTGTTCATCACGAAAAACACCAATTTTTAAGGTCTCGTCAATCGAGTACCATCTGTCTAATATTACCATAAAATCAGGTTTGATTTTAGACTTTTCAGCGAAAATTTTATCTTCTTGAACGATTGTGAGTTGCTGATAGGAGCGGACGACCCGCCAGCCGCCTTCCAGATAAAGTTGTCCCTGTGGTCTAGCCGGATTGGTTGCCAGCCGATACAACATATCAAGCTGTTTTTGGGAAACGTCCTTGAAATGCAGGCGGTCTTCAAGAATCGATTGCAAAACAACTCGGACGACCGATTGTGAATAACGGCTAAGGACATTCAAATTAATCGTTGGCTGACTAAAATCCGTTACCGTAACCGCTTGATCGACAATCGGCGCCGTTAATTCTCGGACAACATTCAGTGTTTCTTGAATTTGAATTGAATAATCCAATACGTGATCCAGCATGTGGGGATTCTCCTGCTTCAATACCGGGACCACTTGGTGGCGAATTCGGTTTCTTTCCACTTGCAACTCTTGATTCGTCTGATCTTCAAACCAGCGTATGTGAGCTGCCACCGCAAAATCGTAAAGTTCCTGCTTGCTAAAACTCAAAAGCGGTCGAACCATGGTGGCACCACGGAATTGACGACTTTCTTGAATGCCGGACAACGCATTGAGCTGTCCGCCACGCACCCATTTCATCAAAACCGTCTCAGCTAAATCATCACCATGATGAGCCGTTAGTAAGACATTGGCCTGATACTTTCTGAGCAACTGGTTGAACCAGTCATAGCGAAATGCTCTGGCAGCCGCCTCCACACCGGATTTTGGGTGCTGTTCAATTGGCCAAGCTGTTTCTTGTAGCTGCAGCTGATGGTCCCGACAATAGGCACGGATGTATCGGCTTTCTTGGCGACTTTGTTCCCGCAGTTGATGATCAACGTAAGCCACAATAATCTCCGGACGTTTTCTGGTCAAATGTTCAACCAAGTGGAGCAGAACCATGGAATCAACGCCGGTCGATACCGCGATGACAATCCGCTCGCCGTCATCCCACCAATGATGGCGCGCCACAATTGCATTAAAACGTGCTTGTAAATCCATTTGAACCTCCTACCTGACAATCGGTTCATTTAGAACACAAATATGGCCGGCGCAAACAGTTGTTTTTGCCCCAGCCACCAAGAAATTATTATCTATCCAAATGATTGTTAACTTCGACGACCGCCACGGCCCCCACGTTTGCCTTCGGTATTCTTACGAAGTGTCGATAACCGATCCTCGCTTTCCTTCAGGAAGCCAGACATCATATCATCAAAGCTCTCGCCATGGCTATCAGAATGGCTGTTACGAGCACCGCCGTTATTTCTTGAATGATACCCACGATTCTCATGACCACCGTGATTTTCATGGCTTTCATGCTCGTTGTCGTGATTGCTTCTGTGAGAATGACTTTCGTTACGGGATTCTTCATGTTCATGTGTATCTGATGCTTTTCGAATTGATAAGCTGATCTTGTTATTGCCCTCAATCTTAAGGACTTTAACCGTTACGTCATCGCCAACCTTCAAAACATCATGAATATCCTTAACAAATCCGTCAGAAACTTCGCTGATATGAACCAAACCGGTTCGATGATCACCTAAATCAATAAATGCACCAAAATTTGTGATTCCGGAAACTTTACCGTTAACTTTTTCTCCAACTTCAATTGCCATCTAAAAAAATGTTCCTCCCATGTAATAGTGTAACAAGTATATCATATTTTATTTTAAGACGTACATTCAAATATGCAAATAAAAACCAGCGATGCTGCCCATCGCTGGTTTTTATTTAACATCGTAATCATTAACATCTTTCGGTGCTTTGTTAGGAAAACTATAAACGGTTTCCCCTGGCTTCGTGTAGTAGTAGCGGTCCCGAATGATTTGCTCAACGTAGCTTTTATCATTGAGTTGAGCCACCTGAGCCTTAAGAACTTTATGATCCGCCTGTTGCTTTTTTAAATGTTTCTGTTGTCTGGCAATTCTCGTATTAACATCCGCATAGTTAACCTTTGCTCGGACAATTTGGATCAGGAAAATTGACGCAAAAAATAGGAAGACGGCACAGATAATCATTGCCCGCTTTTTTCGTCTGTCAGACAAAACAGCGGTAACTTTAGAATTATTGAGCTCAATTTCTCGACGACGCGTAAAATCGTTGTCAAGCTTTTGAATCTTCCCACGTTGTTGCATCATGCTAAATCCCCCGATCATTCACACGTTCTATAAATAAATTATACCAATAAATGAACGTTTGTCTATATGATTCAGGATGTTTTCAAACTTTTTTATCAAATCGAAACTATTCGTTACGATAATCGTGTTCATACGATTCTGACTTAATTTCATACATTTGCTCGGCATCGTCTTTTTTTGTCGTGTCAAGCAGCTGCTTCACTAAAACCGTCAGTGTCTTATTTCCAAACTTGATGACAACCTCATCGTTTGGCTTGACTTCAGTCGATGACTTGGCAGCCCGGCCGTTAATGAAAATGCGGCCCTTGTCGGCAATTTCCTTCGCAACGGATCGGCGCTTAATAATTCTTGAAACCTTTAAAAATTTATCGATTCTCATGAGTTGGAACTCCTTTAATTTTAATGTACTTGCTGACCAGCGGAATTGCCAGCCATTCACGAACACTGAAGACGTTTAAGACGAGACATCCCCCAAAGAAAAAGATGATGCCCACCGGAATACAAACAACGGCAATCACCAAGGCCTGTAACCGAAGACTGGTAATTGGACTCATCGCATTCACAACCACCACCGCAGAATGAACGGCCAACCACATTAATCCCAGAACCACACTGAGCTTAACCACCTGCATACCAGAGATTAATCTCTGGAGATCACGGCGGGCTAAAAGGTGCAATAAGAGAACCATTGACACCAAGCTTAACAAAGTTGCCATGCTGGCGCCAATAATTCCAAAATATGCAATGAGTGGTTGATTGATCAAAAGCTTGACGACAAAGCCAAACAAAATCGCAGCCATTGTATTTTTATACTGATTTTTACTCTGCAAAATGGCGTTATAGGTCATCAAAACACTCGTCAGAACAATGCTGGTGCAGTAAAGGCTGATGGTTCCGTTTAACTCAGCCGAAGAGAACAATAACCGGTTGACCTCTGGCATCAGTGCGAACAGGCCAACGCTCATCGCCAGCGATAGTGCCAAATTGGTCCTCAAATTAGTCGTTGCAATATGCTCGAAGGTAACGTCTTGATGCCGCTTGTGGGCCATGACCAACCCCGGAAGAACTGCTGTCACCGATGCCGTACTCAATACCTGCCCCAATTGCACCAGCGTCTGAGAGCGATCGTAAATTCCCTTGATGTTTTGGGCCGCCCCCAATGCGTAACCAAAAGACCGCAGCCCGGAAACAACTGAAAATGAGTCGGCTAATTGCAGCAGGAGCATCACGGCAGACACCAGGCAAAGCGTCCCGCCCTCAAGCAGGATTCGTGAAACAAGCGGCTGCTGCCTCATTTCAGCGATACTTTTTGCGGTGCGCCGAACTGGTCGATGCACCCAGACCCAAGCCAGAATAACGGTTAGTGCAAACACACCGGCAATCGGCGCAGATAACATCGCAAACTGCCCCATTTTGTATGGGGTGACTGCATGATGTGTTGCCCAGTAGGCAACAACCAAAATAACCGATACCCGGACAATTTGCTCAATGACTTGTGAGTAAGCAGTCGGCCGCATTTCCATTTTGCCTTGAAAATAGCCCCGCCATGATGATAGAAATGGAATCAGTAAAAACATCCAGCTGACCGATTGAATGACAGGGGTCAACCGAGAGTCGTCCATCCTGACAGCAATTAACCCGGCGCCAAATTGTAGGATACAAAAGATAACCAGGCAAATGACAAGTAAAATCCGTTGAATCCGAAACACCAGTGCCACTTGATTTTCAGGCTCCCTGGTATCGACAACCAGCTTCGAAATAAATACCGGAAGGCCTGTCAGGGCAAACGTCATCCCAATGCCATAGATTGGATAGATTTGTTGGTAAACGTAAAAGCCAATGTTGCCCACCATATTTTGAAACGGAATGCGATAAACCGCGCTTAACAGCTTCGCGACAAAAGAAGCAATTGTCAGCAGGAGCGTGCCGGCCAAAACCTGTTTTCTTCTAGACCTATTTTTCATGACTCTTTACCTTATGGTTTGTCCGATGCATGTTTCGCGTCTGTGACAATTGTTTGACTAATGCAATTAAACCGTCCAACCATTTTTTCATATTGGGCTGAACAATGAGTTGAATTTGATACTGATCATTATTTGTATTGATGGTTGCCCGAAACTTCGTCTGAGCAATCGCTTCGAGTAATTCTTTACTGGAAAATTCAGTGGCTGCTCGCGGCGAGAACGTGATGGTAATCTTAGGCGCTTCTTGATGAATTTTATCAACCATTGCGTAATCGGCAAACATCTTCAGCTGAGAAATTTTCAACAAATTAGCCACCGGTTCAGGATAATCTCCGAACCGATCGATCAAATCGTCTTCAACCTCATGCAGCTGGTCTTCATTTTCAATTTGGCGAATCCGTTTGTATAATTCAATTTTTTGTTGGTTATCCGAAATGTAATCGCTTGGCAGATAGGCTTCCAACGATAATTCGATCGTCGCATCCGTGCGGTACTCAAATTCTTTGCCCCGTTTCTTGGTTACGGCGTCGGATAACATTTGTGTATACAAATCATACCCCACCGAATCAACGAATCCGTGTTGTTGTTTACCTAACAGATTTCCCGCACCACGAATTGACAAATCGCGCATGGCAATCTTGAAGCCTGAACCCAGTTCCGTAAAGTCACGGATTGCCTCGAGTCGTTTTTCACCGATCTCAGTTAATACCTTATTGGGTTGATACATGAAATAGGCATAGGCAACCCGGCTGCTTCTGCCAATCCGTCCACGTAGTTGATAGAGCTGGGAAAGACCCATTCGATCCGCATTCTCAACGAATAACGTGTTGACGTTTGGAATATCGACGCCGGTTTCAATAATGGTTGTCGTCACCAGGACGTCATATTCACCATTAATGAAATCGTACAAAATATCTTCCATTTGATTTTCCGACATTTGCCCATGGATGTATCCCACCCGGGCTTCGGGAACCAATGCACTGATCTGCTCGACGGTCTTTTCGATATCTGAGACGCGGTTATGGAGATAAAAGACCTGGCCGCCGCGGGCCATTTCCCGTTCAATTGCTTCTCGAATCGTGCCGGCATTTTGTTCAATCACGTATGTTTGAATTGGATATCGGTTGGACGGTGGCGTCTCAATGACTGATAAGTCCCGAACGCCCATCATGGACATATTCAGTGTTCGTGGAATCGGTGTCGCCGTCAACGTCAAGACGTCGACATCCGCGCGCATCTCTTTAATTCGCTCCTTATGCTTGACACCAAAACGCTGTTCCTCATCAATAATTAATAAGCCGAGGTTATTGAATTTAACATCCTTTGAGAGCAACCGATGAGTTCCAACAACGACGTCCACCGTGCCGTCTTTGAGTCCAGCCAGCGTTTCTCGGACCTGCTTGGTTGTTTGGAAACGTGACAAAACTCTGACACTAATGGGGTAGTCGCGGAAACGATCCAGCATGGTCTCGTAATGCTGCTGAGCTAAAATGGTCGTTGGCACTAAGAAGGCAACTTGTTTTCCGACTTCAATCGCTTTAAAGGCCGCTCTTAAAGCAACTTCCGTCTTTCCGTAACCGACATCGCCGACTAACAAACGGTCCATTGGATGTTGACGTTCCATATCCTGCTTGATTTCCGTTGCGCTTCGGAGTTGATCCGGGGTTTCGGAGTATGGAAAGGCCGCTTCAAATTCCGCCTGCAGAGAATCGTCTTGGGGGTAGGCGTATCCTTTTTCTGCACTTCGTTTGGCATACAAATCAATCAATTCATCGGCAATGTCTTCAATCTTGGAAGCCACTTTGGCCTTGGTTTTCGCCCACTCGCTGCCACCCAGTTTATTGATCCGCGGGTGTTTATCCTCAGACGACACGTATTTTTGAATCAGGTTCAGCTGTGTTACCGGAATAAACAGCTGGGCATCATCCTTATAGGAAATCGTCAGGTAATCTTGGTGCTTGCCGTCGACCTCCATCGTTTTCATGCCTTCATACCGACCAATTCCGTGATTAACATGGACCACGTAATCGCCCGGTTTGAGATCGGTATAACTTTTGATTCGCTCAGCATTATTGAACGTCGTCTGGCGAGGGCGTTTCTTAGCGACCGTGCCAAACATTTCTTTTTCAGTAATAATCACCACATTTGCCAAAGGCAGTTCAAACCCATTGTCCAAATTACCAGCAATCAGTTGTACCTGATGCGGCAAAATGTGGTCCTGATCAGTTTGAGTAGCGGTAATCTCAAAATCAGTCAGCGTCAGTGATACTTTTTGCAGGCGCTTTTCATCTTGAACCATGATGATGACGGCCTGCTTCATTTTTTGCCAACGTAAAATTTCCGTTCGAAGCATCGGCATTTGAGAGAAGAATTGCTGCATGGGTCGAACGGTGATGTCGATAATGGCACTCAGCCTTAATCGGCCCATCCCCTTTTGGAACAATGACAGAATTAAAGTTGTGTGTTTATCTTTGGTGAGCACGGATTTGAAATCATTGGTGTACGTAGTTGATTTCAAGACTTCCAAATGCTGAATCTTATCCATCAGCCACTCACCGTCATCGCTTTCAAGCTGACGGGCAGCATCGGAAATTCTTGAATAATCGTCAAGAATCACGATCCCGTTCTCATCGAGATAATCCAACAGCGAATATTGCTTGCCATATATCATATCTGCAAACAACAGCCACCGTGGATCATTCAGCCCATTTTCGAGATCCATGATTTGAGATTCCAGGTTGCCGGCTAATTTCTTGGCATCTTTTGACTCAAACTTGCTTTGTTCTGCAATCATTCTTTTTCTTAATTGAGAAGCGACCGCTTTTCGTTGGTCGTTATCGATCAGTAAGTCGGTTGCCGGCAAAATTGAGATGGTTTCAATATTTTTGATACTCCGCTGGTTGGAAACATCAAAGGTTCGCATTGAATCAACATCGGTATCAAAGAAATCAATTCGAACGGGATCTTGATGGTTCAATGGAAAAATATCCAAAATTGAGCCCCGAATTGAAAAATCTCCCGGAGCCGCCACCATTTTTTGAAAGCTGTACCCCATTTGATGTAACTGAAGTTTTAAGTTTTCCAGATCGTAAGTGCCGTCCATCTTGAGTGTGAGTCGAGCTTGTTTGAACTGTTCCTTGGCCGGTAACAACCGACGCACGCCGGAAACCGACGTCACGATCACTGCCGGCTCACCACTGACTAATTTATCAAGCGCCAGCACTCGTTGTGCCTTATATTCTGGTGAACTGGTCGCAAGTTCGGCTGCGCCCATCTCCTCGACAGGAAATTCAAACAACTGGTCATCTGGCAGCAAATTTGATAAATCGTTCACCAGCTGGTCAGCATGAAACAGCGAATCAACTACGACAACGGTTGGCCGATCAGTTGACTGGATCAGGTTATCAATCAGCAAGGTCCGAGCCGACCCACCAATTCCCGTGACCAACTGGCGGCTGCCTGGTTTTAACCCTGAAATAAGGTCCGAATACTGTGGAATTGTTGTTAGTAGTTGATCTAATTGCAAATTAATCGTCCTTTCACTAATTATAACGATTTTCCAAGTCTGGAATTGAGGTGCCGTCAATCCAGTCATCTAAGGCGTTAACCGCATGGTCAGCGGCCTGCTTAAAGACGGGCAGCTGATCTTTGCCGAAACGTCCCAAAACGTAATTGACGACGGTATTGCCGTGATCAGGATGGTCAATGCCAACCCGAATCCGATCGAAATTTTCAGTCCCGACGCTGGCAATGATGCTCTTAATTCCGTTGTGGCCGCCGGCAGACCCCTTATCCTTAATCCGAATCTTGCCAACTGGCAAGTCCATATCATCATGCACGATGATAATATCTTTAACGGCAATATCAAAGTAATCCATCAGGGGCCGGACTGCTAATCCGGAATCATTCATAAACGTCGTGGGTTCGACCACCATCACTTTTTCACCGTTAACAAAGCCGGAGCCGTATTTGGCATTCATCTTCCGAGTTTTAATCGTCATGTCATGGCTCTTGGCAAATTGTTCAACGACTATAAATCCTGTGTTGTGCCTCGTACCCTCGTACTGGGGGCCAATATTTCCTAAACCGACAATCATTTTCATTCGTCGTTCATCCTCACGTTTCTTCCAACACAAAATGGCTGAACATAAGCTGTTCAGCTGTTGGAAAATTAATTTAACATACAAATTATATCATACTGTGCGGCAATCAGCCTTTTAGCTAAGTAGTAAAAATAAAAGAGGATTTTATGTGAAGTAGGTCTCGTGATCATGCTATAATGGTACCGGTTCCAAAAGGAATACATTCTAATTTGGAGATGATAGTTTTGACTTTAGACCGTCAAAAAGTTGCTTTAATCGGTGACGGTGCTGTTGGTTCATCGTATGCGTTTGCAATGATGCAACAAGGGCTCGCCGAAGAATTTGTGATCGTTGATGTTGTTAAAGAACAGACCGTGGGTGACGCATTAGACCTCGAGGATGCTCAAGTATTTACTTCACCAAAGCACGTTTACTCCGGTGACTACAAAGACTGTTCGGATGCTGACCTGGCAATTATTACCGCCGGTGCACCTCAAAAGCCTGGTGAGACTCGTTTGGATCTTGTTAACAAGAACCTAAAGATCATGCAGTCAATTATCACACCCCTCGTCGATTCCGGCTTCAAGGGAGTCATCGTTGTTGCTGCCAACCCTGTTGATATTTTGACTTATGCAGCTCAAAAGTTCTCAGGATTCCCGAAGAATCGTGTATTTGGAAGTGGTACTTCTTTGGATACATCACGACTTCAAGTTGCGTTAGGTAAGAAACTTAACGTTAGTTCACAGTCAGTTAGCGCCTACATTTTGGGTGAACACGGTGATTCAGAATTTGCCGCATATTCAGCTGCCCAAATCGGTGGCCGCCCACTCTTGGATGTTGCCAAGGAAGCTGGCCTGTCAACTGATGATTTAGCAACAATCGAAGACCAAGTTCGTCACAAAGCATACGAAATTATCAATCGTAAGGGCGCAACATTCTATGGTGTTGCCACTTGTTTGATGAGAATTTCACGTGCGATCTTACGTGATGAAAATGCTGTTCTGCCAGTTGGCGCACCAATGGACGGCGAATATGGGTTGCATGATGTTTACATTGGCTCTCCTGCCATTATCAATGCATCTGGTATTCAACAAGTCATTGAAGTGCCACTGAGCGCAGATGAAGCAGCACAAATGAAATCCTCAGCTGAAACATTGCAGAAGACAACTGCTGATGGTATGGCTCAACTTTAATCATCTATTGATCAATTGGAAACCGTGGTGAATGCTGCCCCGGTTTTCTTTTTGGCAATTATTCTAATTTTTTTATAAAATAATGAGAATAATCAATTATTGCAGTTCTTTTATAAATTTTGCTATGGTATCATAGATGTATAGAGCTTAAGTTGGAGGAATTAAACATGCTATTAAAAACATTGGTGAAGCCTAAAGAACGAT
>NZ_JAXGWW010000024.1:0-17148 GCF_040773105.1 Lentilactobacillus sp. | reverse complement strand
GTTTATCTAAATACGGTTGAACGCCGCTTAACGGGCGGCCGGTACACAAGACAACTTTGACGCCCTTTTGTTTTGCCAGTTGAATGGCGTCAATGGTTGCCTGAGCTAATTCGTTTTTTTCGTTCAGAAGCGTTCCATCAATGTCGATGGCAATTAATTTGATGTCCATAGGGGTTACTCTCCTTGATTATTTAATGAGTTTGTCATTGCGAATATGGCGGTTAAATTCGTCATATTCCGGTTGAAACAAGTCGACATTTTCATCCGGTTTGAGAATTTCTCGTGGGAAAAAGAAACGGTTATCACCGGTTTGCTTGTCGGAAATGGCCCGAACCAGTGGGCTGACCGATGAAAGGGAGACCAGGGTGCCGTCTTCCTGCATCAAATGGATCTGTTTTTTATCAGCCTGATAGGCATCGTAGGGCAGATCAAAACTATTATCCGTTGCTGTATAGTAGTCCGGGTTGAATCCTGACTGTTCGATTATCTCACGCAATCTGGGGAGTAGGTCAACCGTTGTTTTGTCATATTTAACTGATTTTAAGGGTTTACGGTCAATAAACCGGCTGGCTAAATTACTGAGGATGTCGTCAGGGTAGCGTTTCCAGTGGATAAAGTAGGTGTTTAAGACCCCATCGTCCAATTGGAGATAATCATCTAAATTGAAATCACCTTTGAAGAAGGGCAACAGCAGGTAAGGCGTCTGCTGATCGGATTGAACTTCCGAACTGAAGATCAGCTTGGCCCGCTTCAACAAGCGGTTTAAAATCACTTCCATCGACCGTGAGACTGGGTGAAAATAAACCTGCTGATACATTTGAAAGCGACTGACGATGTAGTCTTCAACGGCGTGCATGCCGTTCATTTCAAAGCAAATGCCGTCTTGATAAGGGCGCATGACCTCTAAAATTCGCGACAAGTCAAAGGTGCCGTACTTAACGCCAGTGTTATAAGCGTCTCGCAACAGATAATCCATCCGGTCGGCGTCTAATTGACTGGAAATCATCTCAACCACTTGCTTGTTGGGATAAGTCTTATTAATCACACTGGCAACCTTTTCCGGAAAGTCGGGACTGACCCTTCGTAAAACCTGGTTAATTTCCGTTGTGGGCGAAGTTATGATCGCTTGGGTAATCTGTTCATGATTGGTGCCAAAGATGTGCTCAAAGGTGTGTGAGTACGCTCCATGGCCAACGTCGTGCAAGAGTGCCGCGCACAATGCCACCATTTTTTCGGAATCGTCCCACAGGCCATCGCCAGGATGCTTGGAAGGGAAGTTTTTCTGAAAGGACTCGATAATCCGCCGGGCAATTTCGTATACCCCAACCGAATGAGAGAACCGCGAATGTTCCGCACCGTGAAAAATCAGCGAAGTGGTCCCCAACTGGTGAACGCGACGCAGACGTTGAAATTCCGAGGTGTTGATTAAATCCAAAATCACTTGATATTTAACATAGACATAGTTATGAACCGGATCTCGAAAGACCTTTTCACGTTTTAATTGTTGATGTGCGTAATCCAAAAAATTGCCTCCTTAGACAATTGGTAATTGAGCGTTTCTCAATTGAATTTTTCGTAACTGCTTTTGTCGTTCCGCTGTGAATTCCGGCGAGATTAATAAATCCGATCCCGAAGTCACGTCAACGTCGATATTTTGTTGATTGATGCTTTCTAAAAACTTGTGTTCAACGTCTGATCGGGTAATATCGGAGAATCCCAGTTGTTGAACCGTCGTCATCGACGTTTTGTCAACTTTCGGGAAGGTCCAGCGGGATTGACTATAGGCATCCGCCTCGTTATAGAATTCAGCAACTGTTTCGCTGCGACCGTCCTGATCGCCATTAACGCTCAGGTATAACATTAACACCAGCGCGTTTGTGGTCCGCCGTTGGGCAATCCCGGCAATCTTTTGGCCATTGACCGACAAATCGTATTTGCCCGGACAATAGGAATTCGTGACCTCATAGCTTTGAATGTCGAGCTGTGGAAAGGACATGCTGATTAAGCCCTTGATAATCTCGTATGCTTGGTCGATGGAGTAGGCTGTATCCGGCTGGGGGATGAATAAGGAGATATTCAAAATCCCTGGATCACTCACGACGGCCAGTCCACCTGAGTTTCTTAAAAAATAATCATAGTGATTGCTAATGAGACTTCTAAGGCCATCAGGGAGTTTTGGCAGGTGACGATCGTTGATCCCTAAAATGAGCGTTGCTTCCTCAGTTGTCCAAAAATGAACGAACGGTTGAAGGTCGCGATCACATATTTCAAGCAGGGCATTGGTGTCTGCGAAGGCATCTAATTTGTTACTTTTAGAATAGAGTTGATTGATGACCGTTATCGGCACGTTTGTAAATGACATTTTCATTCTCCATTTCTTAAAATAAACAATCAAATTAATTATAACAGACGGCCAATCATAAATAAGAAAAGTTGCATCATTTCAACGAGATGACTTTAGTGCAAAAACGGGTCGTTGGATATATAATAAGTTAGTTAGAACAGATTATAAAGAAGGTGTATTATGGATAATTTAGCAACGGGGGTTCCGGTACAAATTCACTTGGAAACCAACATTTTGCAAGAAGGACAACGTTCAAATTTTGTCTTTGATGTCGTCGGCCAGCTGGTGCGAGTTGGAACCAGCATTTACATTCGTTATAACGAAGATGCTGATGAGGGACCGGTACCGGTTACCATTAAAATTTCTGATGACGGCAACATTAAGCTCACACGTTCGGGAGAAAATCGGCTGCAGTTGATTTTTAGCGACGGTAAGCGGATTGCTGCCCGTTATCGGACACCTTATGGGATGATGGACGTTCAAACCGTGACGTCAGCGCTTGATACGGAGATTTTGAGTTCACCGTTGCGCGGCAATGTCGGCGTCGATTATTTACTTTACGCAGGCGATCAATTACTCGGTAAATACAATATTCGATTGCAATTTACAATTTAATCGAGTATAGTAATTTTTAGACTGTTGTTAGACTGTTGAAAGGACGTGTACCAGTTTGGAATTAGAAGTCTTTAAAGGCCAAAACAAAAATGAACTATCGATGATCGAGGTCGCACACGCAATCTTGGCAAAACGTGGGGACACCATGCCATTTGCTGATTTAGCCAATGCGGTCCAGGAGTATTTAGGCGATAGTAACAAAGAAATTCGTGACCGTTTGTCGCAATTTTATACTGATTTGAACATTGATGGCAGCTTTATTTCTCTTGGTGACAATCTTTGGGGCTTACGAACTTGGTACCCTTATGAATCAATTGATGAAGCAACTGTCCATACAGAAGAAGACGAAGATCGGCCAAAGCGCAAAAAGCGCCGTAAGGTTAATGCCTTTCTTGCCGATGCTTCTGACGATGACGATGTCATTGATTACGATGATGATGATCCAGAAGATCAAGACGACGATGATTTTGAAGACGAACCTGAAGATGATGAAGACTCAGATGATGAAGCAGAAGACCTGGGCAAATATAATAAGGATCTTCAAGACATCGATTCCGATGATACCGATGACGATGACTTACCGGACGGGATTGAAGGTCAGTTGAACGAGTTGAATGATGACGATTCATTAGACGATGATGACGATGACTTCAATTCAAAAGACGACCATTAGTTCTTGACTAATAATTAAAAAGTATGTATTATATTTTTTGGGCTCCTTGAGTTTCAAGGACATCTGAACGATGATTAAATTGTTCCCTATTCACTTTTTGGATAGGGATTTTTTTATTTGTGAATTCCCCGGCTAACTATCAAGAGGAGAGGATTATATAATGACCAAATATATTTTTGTAACTGGTGGCGTTGTTTCTTCCTTAGGAAAAGGAATCGTTGCAGCATCACTAGGCCGACTATTGAAAAATCGTGGGTTAAACGTCACGATCCAAAAGTTTGATCCATATATCAACGTCGACCCAGGCACGATGAATCCCTACCAACACGGAGAGGTTTTTGTCACAAATGATGGCACTGAAACCGATCTGGATCTTGGCCATTATGAACGGTTTATTGATAATAACCTGAATAAATACTCCAATGTCACCACTGGTAAGATTTACGATGAAGTTTTACGAAAAGAACGTCATGGTGATTATCTTGGCGCCACTGTTCAAGTAATTCCTCACATTACGGGAATGATCAAGGAAAAGATTATGAGAGCCGCCAAAGTTTCCGATGCCGAAATCGTGATTACCGAAATTGGTGGAACTGTTGGTGATATTGAATCACTGCCATTTTTGGAAGCAATTCGGCAAATGAAGACCGAAGTCGGCGATGAGAACGTCTTTTACATCCATACGACCTTGATTCCTTACCTCCGAGCTGCCGGCGAAATGAAGACCAAGCCAACCCAACACAGTGTTAAAGAGCTGCGGGGATTGGGAATTCAACCAAACTTGTTGGTTGTTCGTTCTGAAAAGCCAATTACCGACTCAATGCGTAAGAAAATCTCATTGTTCTGTGACGTTAAGCCACAGGCGGTTGTTGAATCTCTTGACGTGCCAACCCTGTACACGATTCCATTGAATTTACAAAAGCAGGGAATGGATCAACAAATCCTCGACCACTTTGGCATTACAAAGCCAGTCGCCGATATGACCGAGTGGAAGCAATTGGAACATCACGTTCAACATTTAAAGCGGACCATCCACATTACGTTGGTTGGAAAGTACGTGGGCTTACAAGACGCCTATATTTCCGTTGCCGAGGCGCTCAAACATGCCGGCTACGTGGTAGATGCCGATATCGACTTGGAAATGCTTGATTCAGAAAAAATTACCCCGGATAACGTTTCCGAATTGCTTGCGCCGGCTGATGGCATTATTGTGCCAGGCGGATTTGGCGATCGTGGTATTGAAGGGATGATTACGGCCATCAAGTATGCCCGTGAAAAGGATGTTCCATATTTGGGCGTCTGCCTTGGCATGCAGATGGCGTGTGTCGAATTTGCTCGTGACGTCCTAGGTCACCCAGATGCTAATTCAACTGAAATGAACCCACGGACCAAGCACAACGTGATCGATCTGATGGCTGACCAGGAAGATGTTCATGATATGGGAGGCACGCAACGATTGGGTGCTTATCCATGCAAGTTGAAGCCGGGTACTGTTGCTGCAAAAGCCTACGATAATGCTGACGTGATTTCAGAACGTCACCGTCACCGTTATGAATTTAACAATGCGTACCGTGACGCTATGGAGAAAAATGGGATGGTTATCTCAGGAACATCTCCAGACAATCACTTGGTTGAAGTGGTTGAAATTCCGAAGAACCGTTTCTTCGTTGGTTCACAGTATCACCCAGAGTTCATTTCCCGTCCTAACCGACCAGAAGGGTTGTTCAAGGAATTTGTCGCTGCAGCCAATGATTTATATCTCGAAAAAAATAACTAACCAAAAATCGCAAGGCGAGGTTGGGGCAAAAGTGTCGGCTTTTGACTCGGCCCCGCCTTTTTTGATGCCATAAGGCGAGCCGATATTTGTTCTACACTCTTCTTGTAACAATCGTTGGTGTTGACTGCCATGTGAAGCTTTCTTGCATGCGGTGGCCCGATTGGTTGTACTTAACAATTGTTTTAATTGTTACAAATTGTATAATTCAAGTAGAGGTCTTGTATTTTGCAGCTATTTTGGATAATATATTTCTTGACATGAAAAATGTGCGAATACACAAAGTGAGGAAAGTTTCGATGAGTAAATTAATCATAGATGGAGGCAAACGGCTATCCGGAGAGATCTCGATCGGCGGTGCTAAAAATAGCACAGTTGCCCTGATTCCCGCAGCAATTTTGGCGGATACACCCGTTAGATTCGACTCTGTCCCAGACATTTTAGATGTTCACAATTTAATGCTAATTTTAAAATCCATGAACGTTTCGTCTGAGTTTAAGGGCGATGTCCTAACGATCGATCCGACCAATATTGTTGAAGCGCCATTGCCCAGCAAAGCAATTAAGAGTTTGCGGGCATCCTATTATTTTATGGGCGCACTTTTGGGTCGATTTCAACGGGCAACTGTGAGCTTTCCCGGTGGTGATAATATCGGGCCGCGGCCAATTGATCAACATATCAAGGCCTTTAAAGCTTTGGGTGCCGAAGTCAGTGAGCACGACGGAACGGTGACCATCAAAACGGGGCCGGACGGTCTTCATGGGGCGCAAATCTTTTTAGATATCGTTTCAGTTGGTGCGACCATCAACACCATTCTGGCGTCCGTTAAAGCACCGGGGACGACTGTGATTGGCAATGCTGCCAAGGAACCGGAAATCATTGATATTGCCACTTTCTTGAACAACATGGGCGCAAATATCAGAGGAGCCGGAACTGACGTTATCCGTATCGAAGGCGTACCAACCCTTCAGGCTCGAAATACCCATACTATTATTCCTGATAGAATCGAAGCTGGAACTTATCTCTCACTTGCTGCCGCAGTTGGCGATGGCATCTTAATTACCAACATCATTCCAGAACATCTGGAAGCGTTTGTTGCCAAATTAGAGGAAATGGGCTGTGACCTAACCGTTTATGAAGATAGTATTTACGTTGGGCCATCGCATCATCTTAAACCAATTCGAATCAAAGTAATGCCGTATCCCGGCTTTGCGACAGATCTTCAGCAGCCTCTGACACCTCTATTATTTAAGGCCGATGGCAGAAGCGTCATTATCGATACGATTTATCCAAAACGCATTAAGCATATTACCGAATTAAATAAACTCGGCGGCAAAATTAAGTCAGAGGATACTGATGAAGGCATTATTGTCGTTGATCACTCCCCTAAACTGACCGGTGCCAAAGTTCAGGCTGGGGAAATTCGAGCCGGCGCTTCGCTGGTTATTGCCGGTTTGATGGCAGATGGGACGACTGAAATTTGTCACGCGGATAACATTCTTCGGGGCTACGGCAACATCGTCGACAAGCTTCGAGGCGTTGGCGCAGACGTCACATTAGAAGTTGAAGAAAGAGTCAATTGATGATTGATTGACTAATTAATTTATGGTACACTAACAAAGTTGACTAATCGATAATCTCTGGGTCATCAGATTGATTCGGGGCAAAGGAGCGATATATAATGAAAAAAGGAATTCATCCAGCATATCAACAAGTTGTATTTCAAGATTCATCGACCGGGTTCAAGTTCATCTCAGGATCAACTAAGACCTCAGACGAAACAATCAAGATGGACGATGGCAACACATACCCATTGATTCGTGTTGAAATTTCATCTGATTCACATCCATTCTACACTGGTAAGCAAAAGTTTACTCAAGCAGATGGTGCCGTAGATCGTTTCAACAAGAAATACGGACTTACAGACAAATAACTATTTTCAAAAGAGCGGGGAACTTAATTGTTCCGCGCTTTTTTTATTTTAAAAAGCAAGAGCTGGACAAATGTGCTTGATTGTCCAACTCTTGCTTAACGTTAAATGGTACGATATAAAAGTGATTTTATTAGTCTATATTCATCCGGCGGGCCTTTCTCATACTGCGGGTGTGATTGAAGACTAAAGTCAAATTGATGACCACAAGAACGGCGGTTGAAATGAAGACACCAGCGTAGTCAAACGATGTCGCGACCACGGAGCCAATCATTGGGCCGGCGACATTTCCCATCGCTTGGAAGGATTGATTCCAGCTAAACACCCGTCCAGTTACGTGGGGTGGCGTATTTTTCGCCAGAATCGATTGGACGGCGGGAAGCATTGATGCGTTGGCAATTCCGATCAGAAAGCGCAACCCAATCAGTTCCCAGACGTTTGTCACAAACGCCATTGGCACGTAGACCAGGATTGCAAACACAAAGCCAATGATTAAAATGCGGTCGGCACCTATCCGATCTCCTAAACGGCCGAGAGCGGGGGCAGCAGCCAATGTTGCAATTCCGGGTACCGCAGCGACGATTCCGCTATAAAACGTCGTCGTCGGGCTGTTATGCATGATTTGACGGACATATAATGCTAAAATTGGGACGATAGAGTTATTAGCGGCTTGAATGATCATCGTGGTGATGAACATACCAAAGACTAATTTCGCATTTCCCAACTCGGTGATGACCCCTTTGGTATCGAGCATTTTCGATTTGGCGACGGGCTTGAAATCTTCATGAACCAAGAATGCCGTGATCAAAAAGACGCCAATAAATAAAATACCGGTGATGAAAAACGTGACCCGATAACTGAATAACGAGGCCAACGTGCCACCTAACAAAGGTCCAAGCAGCGCGCCCGAAACGTTTCCGGTAACCAGTGTTCCCAATGCCTGTCCACTGCGGCGTTTTGGAACCTGGGTGGCAATCAGGGCGTTGGCATTACTAATATATCCTGAGAAGACACCTTGCAGTAAGCGCAGTCCAATGAGCTGCCAGACGTTGGTGACAAGCCCCATTAAAATGAAGACCACCGCCATTCCGGCTGAGGCCCTGACTAACATGAGTTTTCGTCCGGTCCGGTCTGCTAATTTTCCCCAAAGAGGAGAGGCGATGGCGGTTACCAAGTAGCTGGCTGCAAACGCCAGGCCACTGTATAGGCTTAATTCATCGTGGGAAAAGTGTCCCAGCGAATCGACGTAAAGTGACAGAAATGGCATGATTTCACTAAAACCAATTCCTGCCATGAAGGTTCCAAACCAAAGAACGGCTAAATTGCGCCGCCAGGAATTAGGACCAACTTGTTTGGTTGACAATGAGGTTCCTCCTTTATAGATTTCAAAATTAGATGATTCATTCAATTACGGTGGAGGTATTTATGAAAACAGGACTCCTGAAAAAAATCGTGATCAACGTGATTTTTGCGTTGCTGATCATTGTAGCACTCGGGATGATTTTTAACCGACCAATTAAAAATACGATTATTAAATCGTATGATCCAAAAGTCACCCGCCAAACTGTGACCCAGACTGAGAAGCGGCAAAAAGCGGACAGCAAGCGCCATAAACAAAATGTCAGCTATAATTTCAAAAAAGTAAAATCGTTGGACTTTCAAACTGCCGCGCGGGCGAGAATGAATACTGACAAAATTGAAGTCATTGGCGAAATTCTTGTCCCAAACGCCGGCATTCACTTACCAATCGGCTTAGGCGTTGCCAACTCAACCTTGGCACTGGCAGCTGGAACCATGCGCCCGGATCAACGAATGGGGAAAGGAAACTATCCACTTGCCGGCCATCACATGGTGAACCGTCACGTCTTATTTGGCCCGTTATACTTTAAAACCCGGGTTGGTGACGAAGTCTACCTCAGTGATCTCAAGCACGTTTATCAATATCAAGTCTACCGTCGTGAATTTATTGCTGCGACTCGAGTGGATGTTGTCCGCCAAACCAAGCGCTCAATTGTGACGTTGATCACCTGTGACGCGACTGGTGCCGGTCGGTTAATGATTCGGGGGAAACTTCAAAAAAGTTATTTACTCAATCAAGCCTCACCCAAAATAAAACGAGCCTTATTGGGGCCCGTCAACAGTTAGTCTAGTTGTGCTTTAATTTTATCCAACCATTTTGGCAGGGTTTCCGACAGTTGCCGGTATGTTCGATCGAATTTGTGATCAAACCAAGGATCCGGAATATCAGTTCCTTCCTTGCCAGGAATAATATTATAGCAAAGAAAAATCTTTCGTCGATCTGCAAACGGGGCCATCCGGTTGAGATAATAGATGTTTTGATTATCCATGCCGATGATGTAATCCGATTGGTCAAATTCCGCTTTGGTGATCGGCTGAGACGTTTTGTTGCCGACGGAAAGACCATGTTTGGCCAACTCGGCAACCGCCCCGGGGTGGGGTGGATTTCCCTGTTCTTCGACACTGATCGCAGCAGAAGAAACGTGAATTTTATTTTGTAAATTGTCGTCTTGAACCATCTTTTTGAACATGACTTCCGCCATTGGAGACCGGCAGATATTGCCAAGACAGACAAATAAGACATTTGTCATATTAATAACCTCACACTATTGTTACGTTAACAATAATGTTACCAATGAATTGGTAAAAGGGCAAACTAATACATTTCTGATTTAATTTTAAGACATATATTGTCTGGGGTAGTACAATAAATTTAGATATAAATATGGGGTAATAAAACAATGAAGGGCAATTTGATTTTCATAAATACGAATCCGATTTCCAACATGATTCTCTCATCGGGGATCACTGCGGCTGATTTTATTAACGGCTTGGATGAATTGCCACAAAACATCATTTTATTAAACAATGATCAACAAGCTGCCAATGGGTATAATTCTCATTCTAAGTTTAACTTAATTGCCGGAACCGGAGAGATTCGCACCTATTTACTCAAGAATCCGGACCAAAAAAAGAAATTCATTGATTTTGACTCGGAAGATTCCGTTAACAATCTTTCTCCGTTTGAAATTGCGGAGCTTCTTTATTTGGCGCACATGGGAACACCGATGGGCCGACCATTTTCGTCGAAGTTAAACAACCATTATATCTACCTTAGCCAAGACAACGGCACAATTCGGTCGTACTACCGACGCTTTTCTGATTTTAATCACGTTTTAGAAATTGCGATCAAACGTAATTTACGAGAAACCCACAATACACTCCGGGTTTTTCTGCGGCCCTTTTCAATTAAAGATATCGACCGCGAAATTTTGCTTGATCTGATTACCAAGTCTAACGATGGACTCTTCATTTCATTTGGTGCCTTACGTGAGCGGACTCGGACCTATCATATTCTCCTGCGAATTTTGAAGGATCCGGATAAAGTTTCGATTATTCTTCGAACTGATACTGTTGACGAAAATACCGTCTATGCGGGTGATTTAAGTTATAATCTGCAAACATCAAAATGGGATTTAAAATGGCAGGAACAAACGGCGGGTGTTTAGCCGTTTGTTTTTTTGTTATAATTGAAGAACACTATTTTATAATTGGAGCGCAAATAAATGAAAATGACGATTGGCGAGATTGCAAAGGCAATTAATGCCAACATAGATAATTTCAATAATCAGTTACTGAATCGACCAGTCACGGGGGTTTGTTTCGATACCCGCAAGATGCAGGCGGGACAATTATTTATCCCTCTGGCAGGTGAACACGATGGCCATGACTACATTGACAATGCAATACTTGGTGGGGCGGTCGCCACGCTTTGGTCAAAGGAACACGTTGACCGGCTACCGCTCAAAATTCCGGCCTTGGTGGTTGATGATCCCTTGGCGGCCTTTCAAGAACTCAGCCAGTATTACTTGGATAAAATTAATCCGCGAGTGATTGCTGTGACCGGCAGCAACGGAAAAACAACCACTAAAGATATGGTTGCTGCCATTCTTTCAAGTACATTTCACGTCACGAAAACCCATGATAATTTTAATAATGAAATTGGCGTCCCCTATACAATTCTGCAAATGGAATCCAATACGGAATTTTTGGTTGTTGAGATGGGGATGGATCGTCCCGGACAACTTGATTTCTTATCCAAATTAGCGCAGCCCGACGTTGCGATCATCACCATGATTGGCGAAGCGCACATTGAGTTCTTTGGGACGCGCGATAAAATTGCCGATGCTAAAATGGAAATCACCCATGGATTAAAGGCCGATGGGTATTTTGTTTACGATGGCGACGAGCCGCTGTTACGAAAACGTGCGGAGACGGTCGATGTTGCACAATCAACCTTTGGCAGAAATCCCCAAAATGATGTTTATGCACTTGATTCACAGGACGGGCAATACGCGACCGAGTTTCATGTCAATCTGTGGCCGGAGATTTCCTTTACGATCCCAATGATGGGAGATTATAACGTGAATAATGCCTTGGCGGCGATTTCAGTTGGCCAAATTTTTCAAATTCACCCCACAATTATGCAGCAAAAGTTGGCGAAATTTGATTTGACGAAGAATCGAACGGAGTGGCTGACAGGCAAAAAGGGCGAACGGATTTTAAGTGACGTCTACAATTCCAATCCAACGGCTGCCAAAGAGGTTTTAAGGGCGTTCAAGGCCACTGAGACAAATGGTCGGCGCATTGCTGTGTTGGGCGACATGCTGGAGCTTGGCGACCACTCGGAGGAAATGCACGCCTCTTTGGCGGATAGTATCGATCCGGCACTGATTTCGGTGATTTATTTGATTGGCGACGATATGCGTGCGTTGTATACTAAGTTAAAGCCGGTTTTTGCCCCAGAGAATCTGCATTATTACCGTGCGGATCAGTTGGATCAGCTGAGCCACGATCTCGAGTCCGACTTAACGCCGGACGATGAAGTGATGCTCAAGGCAAGTCATGGCTTGCATCTTGAAAATGTCGTCGTTAAGTTGGTTGCCAAACCGACGAAGTGACAAGTTTGCCCGTTTGACTTGCTTAATGTTAAGTGACGGTGTAAACTAAAAAGGTTATTTTGTAATAAATGATTGTAGGTCAAGTGGCCAACGCATTCCGGGAAACGGATTTTTTCCCAGTTGGTCGCGGAACCTTGATTGTTTCAAATTTAGGAGGAAACATATTTGAAGTTTAGTGAATTAGGATTATCAGACCACTTACTAACAGCTATTTCCAACAGTGGTTTTGAAGAAGCAACGCCAATCCAGGCTGAAACCATCCCAATGGTCCTTAAGGGTCAGGATGTTATCGGTCAAGCTCAAACCGGAACTGGAAAGACCGCCGCATTTGGTTTACCAATCTTACAGAAGATTGATTTTGACAACCCAAATGTTCAAGCTCTGATTATTTCACCAACCAGAGAGCTGGCCATCCAGACACAAGAAGAAATCTATCGATTAGGAAAAGATGAAAAGGCTAAAGTCCAAGTTGTTTATGGTGGTGCAGATATTCGCCGTCAAATCAACGCTTTGAAGGGCCACCCACAGATTGTGGTTGGAACTCCCGGCCGAATTCTTGATCATATTAGACGTCATACTTTAAAGTTAGAGCACGTTAAGACATTAGTTTTAGATGAAGCAGATGAAATGTTAAACATGGGCTTCCTTGATGATATTGAAGATATCATTAAGCAAACGCCTAAAGAACGTCAGACTTTGCTGTTCTCAGCTACCATGCCTGCTCAAATCAAGCGGGTTGGGGTTCAGTTTATGAACGATCCTCAACAAGTCACCATTAAAGCTAAGGAACTGACCACTGATTTAATCGATCAGTACTACGTTCGTGTCAAAGAATACGAGAAGTTCGATACAATGACTCGGTTCTTCGATGTTCAAGATCCTGAAGTCACAATCGTCTTCTGTCGGACTAAGCGCCGGGTTGATGAAGTTTCCAAGGGACTCGAAGCACGTGGCTACAAAGCAGCTGGTCTTCATGGTGATTTGACGCAAGCTCGTCGAACTCAAATCATGCAGGAATTCAAAGCCGGCAAGATTGATATCTTGGTTGCAACCGATGTGGCTGCCCGTGGAATTGATATTTCCGGTGTGACCCATGTTTACAACTACGATATTCCTCAAGATCCTGATGGTTATGTCCATCGTGTAGGTCGTACCGGCCGTGCCGGTAAGCATGGTGTTTCAATCACCTTTGCAACGCCAAACGAAATGGATTACCTTCGAGAAATCGAAAAATTAACCAAGGTGCGGATGCTGCCTTTGAAGCCACCAACGATTCAAGAAGCCTTTGTGGGTCAATTGAATTCAGCTGAATCAGATATTGCCGACTTAATTAAGAAGACAAATACTGATAAGTACGAAAAGATGGCTGACAAGCTGCTTGAAGAGTACGAAGCAACCGATTTGGTTGCCGCATTGTTGAACGATATTACCCGTGACAATGTGAAGGTTAAGATTACGCCAGAACGCCCATTATCACGTCATCATGGTAGTGGCCATCGAAATGATCGTCGTGGTGGCGGTCATGGTGGTCATTACAAGGGTTCTAAGAATCGTCGTAATGGCGATCGGAATTCAAGCCATAACCGTGGTCATTATGAAGGATCAAATGATCGTAAGCATAGTGATAAGCGCTCAGGCAGCAATAACAAGAAGCGACGTTTTACCATCAAAAATAGTTAATAATTATTTAGGATTGTCTCTCGTTGAGACAATCCTTTTTATTTTGTGGTACGATTGTCCTATCTTTTTGGTTTGCGAGGGATTATAAATGATTGCAGGAATTGGGATTGATGTAACGGATATCAGAAGAGTTGTTGCTGCAGTTGAGCGCAACGAACACTTTACCAAACGTATCCTGACTGATGATGAAATGACCCAGCTTGCCCAGTTGTCTGATAAACGTCGTTTTGAATACATTTCCGGGCGCTTTTCGGCAAAGGAAGCATATTCCAAAGCCTATGGTTCAGGTTTGGGGTCACAGGTTAGATTTCATGATTTATGTATTGTTAACAACGAAAATGGTAAACCATATTTTTCCAAACAGCCATTTGACGGCAACGCATTTGTATCGATTTCACATACCGATGACATTGTTGTTACCCAAGTTATTCTAGAGAATCGGGGTTAGTTCATGACAGTCGGAAATTTACGAAATGCACAATTGGTGATTGATTTAAACGCACTGTATTCAAATATCAAAAATGCCAAAGACCGTTTGGAGAACGGAACCGAATTATTTCAGGTGGTTAAAGCCGACGGGTATGGTCATGGCGCTGTTCAAGTTGCCCGAACTGCTGAAAAAGCCGGTGCGACCGGATTTTGTGTGGCCATTTTGGATGAAGCTTTGGAACTGCGACATGCGGGGCTGACTCAGCCGATCTTAGTGTTGGGGATTACCGACCCTGAAGTAGCCGTAATTGCCGCTCAAAATAACATCTCACTGACGGTCGGTTCAACGGATTGGATTGAAAAGGCCGCCCATCTTTTAAAAGCTGCCGATCATCAGTCCGTTTTGAAGATTCATTTGGCTTTGGATACCGGAATGGGTCGGATCGGATTTCAGACACCTGACGAGCTTAAAGAAGCACTTTCACTACTTAAGGTCAATTCGGATGTCTTATTGTTTGAGGGAATTTTCACCCATTTTGCAACTGCTGATAGTCCGGATGACGACTATTTCAAGTTCCAGTATCAAAATTTCAAAGACTTCATGTCAGTTGTCGACAAGCGGCCCCGGTACGTTCATGTGGCTAATTCTGCAACGAGTTTATGGCATCAAGTGTGTGACGGTAATATGATTCGTTACGGCATCTCTGCATACGGCCTGAACCCCTCCGGTCGAGAAATTACGAAGCTGCCATATGCGCTTCAACCGGCGTTGTCGTTAACGACGGAACTCACCTTTTCAAAATTAGTCAAAAAGGGTCGCTCAATTGGTTACGGTGCGACGTATACCGCAGACTCCGATCAATGGATTGGGACGATTCCGGTTGGCTATGCTGACGGAATCCCCCGTGCGATGCAGGGCTTTTCTGTGTTGGTCGATGGCAACTTTTGTCCAATTGTTGGCCGCGTTTGTATGGACCAACTCATGATTCGCCTCCCCAAGCGATATGAGTATGGCACTCAGGTGACGATTATTGGCAAGTCCGGGTCAGCATCAATTTCGGCTGACGATGTGGCTGATTACCTCCACACCATTAGTTATGAGGTCATTTGTGGGTTCAGTTCGCGATTACGGCGAAAATATGTATGATTTTTTACTGATTTCATGTTATATTAGACAGTACAGTAATCTGGAGCATATAGGGGAAAATACAAATGGAAAAAGCAGCTAATTCGAAGCATTTTTCAGTTATGATCAACGACCGAATTGCGGATCGCTTGGCACAATTCAGCTCGACAGTGGGAATATCCGAAAGTGCGGCAGTTGAGATTGCAATCAACTATTTTTTTGATGATCCAAAAGTTATCGATGGCTTAATGAAGGGTTATCGCGAAATGGGGAGCTTGAATCAAGAAATTAGTAAGGATTTTTCCTGTTGTGAAGAGGACGCTGACATTCATTTAACTCAGTATCGTCAAAGATTACGAAATTTACAGTAAATGTAAGTTGCGATGATGGGAGGTATGAGAGTGACTGACGTTATTTTTAAACGTGGAGACATTTTTTATGCTGATCTATCACCAGTCGTAGGTTCTGAGCAGGGCGGCATGCGGCCTGTCTTGATTGTCCAAAATGACATTGGCAATCATTACAGTCCGACCGTCATTGTTGCTGCAATCACTGCCCGAATTTCAAAGCCTAAGATGCCGACCCACGTTGGGATTACCGCGGGAAATGGCATTGAGCGAGATTCGGTTATCCTCCTTGAGCAAATTAGGACGATTGATAAACAACGTTTGAAGGATAAAGTGACCCACCTTGATCCGTCAACGATGAGCAAGGTGGACAAGGCAATCAAGATAAGCTTGGGATTAACCAAAGGCTAGTGACTGATCACAATACATAAATAGTGCAACATGCGATAAAAGCCCGTGGTTTTGGGGGTTCAATAAGTAATATGTGACAGGTTGGTTTCAGGCGGGGACGTCTGGAGCCTGCCTTTTTTCTTAATAGCGAACTCAGTATTTGAAGATAATTAAATTAGCAACAATTAAAAAGTCCAGCCGTGCGCATTTGCGCATAACTGGACTTTTTTGGCGGCACAGGGTGTCGGTTCTCACTACTTGTTTTCTTCTTTTAAATTCTCAACTTCTGGAACTCTGAATTCTTTCCGTTCCAGTGCGGCAATAATTCGATTCAATCGATCTTGATCAACTTCAGCTGGGAGGGTAAACATAATTCGGTGAACCAGTTCGCCTTCTTGCGCGTCTAACGAAATGACACTGGCAATGCTTGTATACTTGGTAATAATTTTGGCAATTTCTTCCAAATCACCACGTTCACCGCTGGAAACCACGGTTAATACATAACTGCCGATATTAACATTCCACGATTGAGATAGCATATCCAGCAACCGGGTATGGGTCAGAATCCCGTAAAAGTTATTCCGTTCGTCTAAAACGGCAATGTAGGGTAAATCTTTGATTGAGAAAAATACTTGGAAAAACGCGGAGTTGACGTTGATAAACTTTGTGGCGTTTTTCAATAAGGTCGTAACGGGTAATGACATGTCGCCACCCCGTGATTTGTGGCGATAAATATGCATTTTATAAATGTTTCCGCGGAATATCTTGCCAGTTTCGTCAAGAATTGGGACACAACGATAACCAGAATCTTCAAGTGTTTGTAAAGCCTCTTCTAAAGTAGCGTCTTCTTTGACGGTCACT
>NZ_JAXGWW010000023.1:0-17167 GCF_040773105.1 Lentilactobacillus sp. | reverse complement strand
CTGGGTTTGTCGGCACAATTGAAATCGGGACAAACGGGAACTCCTGCGTGAGCATTTCTCTTAAGAACTTTGCCCGTTCGCTTGTTCCTGAGTGCAGGATCGTCAATTTTACGATACATTCATCGTGCATTTCCTGCATTTGCGTCTTCCAGAAGTCATTGAGGGACTCATCCTTCGAGCCGTGAGCAACCAAGTCGAAGTCGTTATGGCCAAACTTAATCATATAGGCCGTGTTGACGTGCTTACCCAAAAATCCTCGTAGCTTGCCAATGATCCGATTATTAACGATTTGTTGGTTGTTGCGAACCGAGAAGAAGATTCGGGTGTTATCACGAATCTTTTCCATTTGTTTCAGGATCTCTTGAATCGATTTGCCACCGGCTGATAACTTAGCGGCTTCGATCACTTGGTAAGACAACCCGGCTGCAGTTACTTGACTGTTGACCACGGTGACTTGACTAGCCGATTTGCCGGCAGCAATTTTGGCGTTATGATAAGTGTTGGATAATTTATCACTCAAATGAATCGATAGAATCTGACTGCCGTCTTCGCCAAGCGCGTCATATTTTTGTGTCAATTCATCGACGGTGATGTCGCCAATCTGTGGTTTATTTGAACACTGTTCGAAAAGCTGCAAATACTTCTCACTGCTAATTTTGTTCACGTAGCCAAATAGTTTTCCATCCATCAAGATTGGCGGATTGAGCACGTGAATCTCGTATGCGCGAATATCAGCAGCAGATAAATGAGCAGCTGAGTCAGTTACAATTTTAATTTGATTCATCATTTCACCCCATTACTCGAAAAGTTATTACGTTATTATTGTATAGTATAAGTTAATATAAATGTTATGTTTTCAAAAATATTAGAATTTTATTCTAACTTTCGTCATAAATTATTCATGAAAGGTCTGGTCCATATGAAAGGCAAATACGAAGTGAACCAGTATATCGGCGTCCCACTTGAGACTGATGATTCCGGTCACTATCAAATTAAGCTGGATGAATCCGGCGACTTCAAGCTACATAGTTGGCGCACCGGTAAGCACACCAAAGGGAAGTTCAAAAAGGTCGGCCAAATTTTCATTACTGAGAATAATCTGATGGTCGGCATCGTGCAGGCAATTCCGGTTGCGTTTAAAGATCGCCATGCGTATACGCCACTACAGCGATTTACAAGTGAATATGTGTCAGACGACATCCTAAAAATTGCCTCAAAGAAATTAAATGAATAGATACTTAAAAGGGACCCAGCGTGCTGCACGTGCTGGATCCCTTTAATGATGACAATGATTTAGAGCTATTCGTTGACTATTTATCGTATCGAAGCAGGATCAAGACCAGCCAGGAAACGGCGAATCCGATCGGCCAACTCAGGTTGACATTAGCAAGTGCCAGCGTCGCACCGGCAAAAAGTGCAATCACCGGCGGAAGCGATGGGGATACCTTATCATCTTGATAAAGTGCTTCGACGTCCACCTTTTTTCGGCGTTTGATGTAATATTCGTTCAAAACAATTGCGGTCATGGGGCCTAAAAATGCGGAGTACGTTTTAATAAAGATCGTCAGGCCCATTGAGGAACTATCCTGGACCAGCAGCCACGGGAAGCTGAGGCAGGCCAGAAAGGCGACAACGACGAGTGACTGGCGTTCTGAGATGTTAAACCAATCGTTTAAAACGTACGTCGGTGGAATGATGTTGGCAACCAGGTTCGTGGACATGGTGCCCAATACGATAAAGATGGAAACGACAACGGTAATAACGTTGTTATTGAATAAATGGGCCATCGCGTGGACCGGACTGGAAATGCCGGTAACCACCGCCAACAAGGATCCGGTTAAAAGTGTCATCCCATAGGCTAAAAAGATTGGGAAAAAGTATAGGGCCGCACGTCGCCTATTGGATAAACCAGGTTTGAGTTCCCGTGAATAATCCGCCGCAGACTCAAAGATTGCCGTATAGTTGCCTAGAAAAGCCACCACGAAGCCCCAAAAGGTCGGCCCCCAGGTTCCTTTGACGTTGACCATCCGAGCGATGAAGACGGCACTTTTCTGCGAAATCAAATAAGCAAGCGTTGAAATCAGCGCAATAGACATTAACAGTGATATCCAAATGGAAACCACTTTAATGGATTTAAACCCGTTGACCGATAGAAGTGTTTGAATGGCGAGCAGGGTCACAAAGAAGACGGGCACATTATCGTACCCGGTGAGGATTTTAGCAATTTGGTTCAGTGCCAAAGCACCAGTCCAACTTTGAAATCCGTACCAGACAATGGCCGGAATCCCGCGCAGCAGGCTTGCCAACTTGGAACCCAGCAGGCCAAAGGTCATCCGCAGCTGAATGACGTAGGGCGAACCGGTGTAGTAACCAAAGTGGTCATTTAACACAAAAATGATTGAAATAATGCTAATTGCGAGGGCTGCAGCGACCATCGTCTGCAGCAAATTCATGCTGGCTGTGCCGGCGACGACGATTGACGACCCCAAGGTAACGTTGCCAATGTTGAAGCCATCGCCCAACCACATCGCCATATAGGAAAGTTCACCCACGTGGCGTTGATTTTTCGTTCGTGGCTTTAGGTCGGCCGGGACTGAAAGTGAGTGTGAACTGTTCATGATGAGGCCTCACTGATTTGATTAGTCAACTGTTTGCCGGTTGGTTGGCCCACAAAGCCGTCGTCAAGTGTGTAAATGATTTGACCGCGTAAAATTGTAGTCGTGACTCGGTCGTTGATTTGAAAGCCTTCATAAGCGCTGATTTTATTTTTGTAATACATATCATTTTTGTTTAAAACATAGGATTGATTCAAGTCCAACAGCGTGATGTCAGCGTCGTAACCAACCTGAAGTTTCCCTTTATTGGTCAGGCCAAATATCTTGGCTGGGTTTTCGGCAGTCAGTCGTGCGAATTCGGTTGCGGGCAAACCACGTTGCCTGACAAATCGATCATAGAGAAGGTCAACGTTGTTCTGGCAGCCGCTAATGCCACCCCAGATATCAAAAATGTTATGGGTGACGCTTTGTTTCATTGATAGCGGTGCCGGTGAGTGGTCGGAACCGATGGTATCAACGTCGCCAGCCGCAACTTTTTCCCAAAGCCGGCTAACAATACTTTTGTCCCTTAGAGCTGGCGAGCACTTTGCCAGAGGACCGATTTTTTCAAACTGCTCGCGGTCCAAAATTAGGTAGTGTGGGCAAGTCTCACAGGTTACTTTGAGGCCGGAGCGACGGGCATTTACCACGGCCTCGACTGCCTCAGGGGTTGATAAATGAACAAAGTGAAGGCGGACGCCGGTTTGTTCAGCTAAATAAATTGCCCGGCGAACAGCCTCAATTTCGACAAACGGTGGTCGCGAGTCAACGTAGTCTTGAATGGTGGTTTTCCCCTGGGCAATCTTTTCGGCCGCCAGACCGTCCGTAATTGCCGCATTTTCCGCGTGGACCAGAATGGGCAAGCCGGTTTTGGCAATCGCGTGCATCCCGGATAATAATTGGAAATCATCAACGTTTTTGAAGTCGCCTGGCTCGTCTGATCCCGTAGTTGCCATGAATGCTTTATAGCCCATGGCACCACTTTCAGCCATCTTTGAGATTTGATTGACGTTTCCCGGCACAAGCCCGCCATACAAGCCGTAATCAACGTAAGATTGAGTTGCCGCGATTTTGGCTTGACGATCAAATTCTGTTTGAGTGGTCCGTGCCGGTAGCGCATTTAATGGCATCACTAACATCGTCGTTGTCCCACCTGCAGCTAACGCCTGAGATCCGGTATGGTAGTCCTCCCAGTTACTTCGACCAGGTTCATTGATGTGAACGTGGTCATCGATCATCCCCGGCAAGACCATTTGTCCCCGCGCATCGAGGACTTGTTTAGCCTGTTGAGTGAGCCCAGTTCCAATGGCGGCAATTTTACCATCTTGAATTGCCAAATCCGCAGTGATGACAGCGTCCGGCGTCACCACTTGTCCATTTGTAATAACCAATGTGTATTCCATGAAAAAGCCTTCCTCTCATATCGGTCAGAGGAAGGCTGTTGAATCGTCTTGTGTACAATGTCTTCCTCCGGCAGTTCAAACTGCATCAGGTTCAATGGGTATATTCTCAGCCAAATGGCACCCCAGACAAGTTAAATTTTAACAGCATTATTATTGCTGAAGTCGTTTGAAAAAGCAAGTAAAAACACGAGTGATCGCTTGTCAACCACCTGGAATGAGGGTATGTTAAGGACAACGATAAACTCAAAATTTGGAGGTTGAATTAACATGACAGCATTCAACAAGGATAGCTTTTCATTAAAGGGGAAAGTTGCGCTGGTGACCGGCGGGGCCTCCGGGCTTGGACTCAATTATTCGATTGCGCTTTCGATGTACGGTGCGGATGTCTTTATCGTGAGTCGATCACAGAAAGGCTGGGACGATGCGCAAAAAGCGGTGGAAGCTAACGGCCAAAAAGTCGGTTTCCTTCAAAAAGACATTACTGAAGAAGGCGCGGCGGCCGAAGTGATTCAGGAGGTCCTGACTGAATTTGGTCATTTGGATATCTTGGTCAATAATGCGGGAATGCAAATTCGAAATGACGTCCTTGATTTCAAAGACGCCGATTGGCAGAAAGTGATTAATTTAAACTTGAACGCGCTATATTACCTGTCACACGAAGCTGCCAAAGTGATGGCCAAACAAAAACGCGGCAAGATTATCAATATTGGCTCGATGCAATCCTACCGCGCCGGTAAATTCATCTTCCCATACACTGCCAGCAAGCACGCTGTTTTGGGATTGACCAAAGCCTATGCGGATGCTCTGGCACCTTATAATGTGCAAGTCAACGGCATTGCGCCAGGTTATATCAAAACGGATATGACCAAGCCGCTTCAAGACGATCCGGTTCGCGGACCCGAAATTAAGGGCCACATTCCGTCGGGCGAATGGGGTGTTCCCGAAGAGCTGATGGGGCCGGTTGTCTTTCTTGCCAGTCAGGCATCGGATTATGTAACCGGGGTAATGCTACCGGTTGATGGTGGATATTTACTCAGATAACATGTAAGAAGCTGTTAATTCAGCTTCTTTTTTGATCAAAAAAATGACCTCCAAGCCAAAAGCTTGAAAGCCATTTGAATGCCTAGCACGAAACGAGTGCGGGTATTTTATGAGGCCACTGATGAATTACTTCTTCAATAATTCTTCAGCTTTGCTCTTAAGATCGTCAGTTGACATGTTCATGTAAGGTTCTACGTCTTTTTCGGTCTTGAGGGTGTCGTGGTCGTTCTTTTCCATGTAATAGTCCCAAATAGCATCTCGTACTGGAAGTTTACTATCGCTCCAATCGAAAGCTTCACTCATCTTTTCATTGAGTAATGGGGATTCTGCACCTGGTTGTTCTGCCATAGATAATTACCTCCTTCTATTTGATCTGACTTCATTATAGTTCTTTTTTGAAAAGTGGTTAAATATTTGTTCGATTTATTTGAAAGTCTAGTCGGTTGGCTGAACTTTCATGATCCAGTTTACCTCTGGGTCGGGCTTATTGAGCTCATCGATGTCTTTTCCGATATCTTTATTTCGCTCGATAATTTTACCGGCGATCGGTGATTTGAGTGTTTCCACTGATTTGTCACCTTCAATGTCCAAGAGATCATCGTCGACTTGAATGGTATCCAATTGGTTGGGAAAATCAGCGAACGTAATTTTGCCCATCAAGTCATAAACGGATTTGTCGATTCCCAGTAAGTAGCTGCCATCTGCTTGCTTAGCGTACCAGATACCGTCCTTTACCTGCGCTGGTTCATGAGCGGGTTGTTTCTTACCCGTGAAGAAATTAATGATTCTTTGCCAAATTGAAATTTTTGCCATAATGACACCGCCTCGATATTATTTACCTTAATTATACCGTATAATTAGGGATGTACTAGAATTTGAACAAAAGGGGGAAATGTCAGATGTACTTAATTGATATTTCCAGGAATGGCCAGCCCAGCTATGACGCTCGGGTGAACCAATCATTGGATAATTATTTTGTGAATGACTTAAAGCTGCCTGGACATGGGTTTATGTTTTATATTAATAAGCCGTCCGTGATCATTGGCCGCAATCAAAATGTGTGGGCTGAAGTCGACATTGACTACCTGCATGAACACGATATCGAGCTGGTTCGCCGGACGTCCGGTGGCGGAGCGGTGTATCACGATATGGGAAACTTTATTTTCGAAAATATTTTAACGGATAACGCTGACGATTTCGGCGATTATGCCCATTTTGCGGAACCAGTTTTGAAAGCGCTTCGTAAGTTGGATATTGACGTCAAAATGAAAGAAAATTCTTCCGACCTGATCTTAGATGGCAAGAAGTGGTCTGGGATGACGATGTTCAAGAGCGGCCAAGGTTTGGCTGCCGGCGGGACGATTATGTATGACTTAAACATTGAAAACGCGAAAAAAGTCCTGACTGAAGACCAAATGGAAAAGCAAAAGGGGCTTGGCGTTCGTTCTAAGCGCAGTCCAATTATTAACCTGAAGGATTTCCTACCAGATGGCATGGCCATGGATGATTTCAGAGAATACCTGTTAAAGGAAATCTTCGCGGTTAAATCCCTGGATGATATTGAAACGTACCACATGACCGACCAGGATTGGGAGACTGCCGATAAACGGCTGGCGGAAACTTATGGGACCGATGCTTGGAACTTTGGCCACAACCCCGGTTATTATGACTACGCCGATCAGGAGTTTAGTGAAGGCAAACTGGGGATTAATTGGACTATTGATGACGGTAAGCTGGTTCATCTGAAATTCAATCCGTTCTTCAAGGTTAATGGCGACCTGAGCGCAATTGAAGCAGCGTTGAGTGGCAAGAAGCCAAGCGGGTGGAATGTCAAACGAGCGGTGAAGAAAGCCAACATCGAAAATATTGATACCAATGCCCTGACTGAGTTTTTGATGGGTAACTTTGATAAAACAGAATAGATCATGATTTGCCAGGACAATTCATTTTGTTCCTGGCTTTTTTTATTGGCGTCAGCAAAAACAGTCAGAATCGTTAATGCCATGCATGATCCAAGTAAATATCGTAAGAGCCGTCCACGTTTCCGGTTATAAAAGGTACGAAAACTTCATACTTTCTTCCCAAATTGCACACATTATTTAGGTATCCTTATGGTGTTGATAAGAAGGGGATAAATCTAGTCATATGGAGGACGAAAATCATGAAGAAAAGGACGAGCTTTTGGATACAAGCAATCGGCGTGTTAACGTTGGTCCTGGGGAATTTTTTTACCGCGGGAACAGCGTTGGCTGACGTTATTTCAGCCAAAGAAGTGATTGCTGATAACGCAAAGTTGATTGATGATAAGCGGGCATTGGTCACGCGATCAAAGGTCGGCGACCACGCCAATTTGGCGTTTGACGTGACAGTCGGCGGCTTATCGCAGACTGGTACGGTTCAATTTGACTACAATGCGGATTATTTTAAGGTTAAAAAGAAACAATTCAAATTCTCCAACGGCGATACCAAAGTTGTTGTGGATATCGATGGCGACGAGTCGACGATTTCGTGGACGAATGCCATCGATAAGACCGACCTGGAAGTGATTCTGCCGGTTAAATTCAATCAGACCGTCAATAATGGCGAGTTGGATGTAATGATCGATGATGAACGACTTAAATTACCGACACTGACTGTCGTGGACAAGGACGAAAAAGTCAAAGAAGCAGCCACAGCCGAACAGCCAGACGGTAATCTACAAGATGACGATATTTTGAAGGAAGCACTGGCAGACGAGAGCGCTTCGGATGAAGCGGACGCCGCCAGAGAAGCTAAAGAAGCACAGAAACAAACTGAGGTTAAGAACGAAGAACAAACTCAATCAGAATCAAAGAAGGACGAAGAGATTGACGAAAATTCCTCACAGGCTGACGCAGTTGAAAAGGAAAAACAGTCCAACACTGAAAAAGCAGAGGCGCTACTAAAGGAGAAGCGTGAAGCGGATCAGAAGCGAGCTGAAGAGAAAAGTCGCCAAGCAATTGAGGATAGGAAAAATGCAGAACAGCAGGTGAAGTCAAAAGACGCGACGACAAAATCAATTAAAGATACCGGCGAGACAAAGGAGTCGACAACTCCTGAGACCCCAGAAGTTTCTGATCTGAAGGGCGCAAAAGAAGCGATTGCCGACACTGATGATGCCGATGGTGAGGAACCGGTCGCAGATGATTTGAACCGTGAAATGCCGGTGAATGGGGTGTTTGGGGAAGAACCAGGCCGTGATATTACCGAAATGATCAAGAATTCCGAAAACCCACAATTCTTTAAATCAATTCATTACAAATATACGGATAAAGACGGCAAGGTTCAAACGAAAGAAGTGGATGCCGTACTTGATCATCCTATTGAACTCCCAGATGTCCTACGAGACCATAAAAACATCGAAATTCTATACGAATGGGATATTGATACCATTAAAGAAGCGACTGGAATCGACATCCAGCATAAGGACCACTATGATTTCCAGCTTAAAGGGATGAAATATAACTATGGTAACGCAGGGAAGTTTGATGAGCTGATTAACTATGGTGGCAAAACCATTGGTCAGTTCATCATGACGCCCACAGCCGACCCCGATGTACAGCAAGTATCGATTATCTTCCTGCCAGATGAACTCGCAGGCGTTACTAACATTGAATATAAGGCCCAATTGAAAACTGAAATTAACGTTGATGCGGATGAAATTTCATTCGGTGAAACTATTATCAAAGATGGTGGCATTGAGGTTGAAAAGAAGTTGGTAAGTATCAAAAAAGAAGGTAATTTCCATACTGAAAACGGTGTTACTGATCTTGATACGCTCCAATGGACATCAACATTTAACGTGAATGATGATTTAAAAGCAGAAGAAGTCATTCTAAAGGAAAAATTTCATAGCGGATATCAGACAGAAAAAGCAAAAGTAGAATACACTTTTGAAATTACAACTGCAGACGATAAAACTGTTACAATTACCCGCGCTGATACCGGTGCTTACAACGACATTTTAAGCCCAACAGGCAATGACATCTTTAAGTTTAATCAGAATGATCTGAATCTTTCTGATGGAATCGTTCAAATTAAGGTGACGATGGTAACGGCTGCAACTATTTTGGGCCAAAACACTTACAAGAATGAAATTCAGGCTCAAGAAGTGACTTTGACGGGGGTTGATGAGAAGGCAAAGACAGCGTTAACGGATGCAACCATCACTCGGAAGACGAACGAGTTGAAGAAATCAGCTGAGATGGATGAAAACGGTAATATCAAATATTCTGTCAAATTCTGGGTTGAAAGCGGCCAAAGTAATATTATTTTGAAGGACACTTTGGACACTGACAAGTTCGAATTTAGTACCGAAGCCGGCGATTACAAATTAAACCCTCATCTAGATGGGTGGATGATTGGTAGCCCGGTAGTTGATGAGCAGACACTAACGGTGAAGTTTGACGACAAGATTGTTCCGGATACTGGTCGGAAGGAATACACGTTCACATATATTGTTAAACCAACTGGCAATGTGACGGATAAAGATTATATTGGAATTAGAAATACCGTTGAAGTCAATGGAGAGAAGAAAGGTCATCAATATACTCCGGCGTTTAACAGTAAATACAACACAAAGTTGGACTGGGACGCGATGATATCCAATTGGAAGATTCATGTAAACCAAACAAATCGAGATGTGAATGGTGCCTTCACCATTACAGAACCAACTCCTAATTCAGAGCAAGTCAACTACCTTGACTTTAGCTCTTTCTACCAAAGTTTCACTGATGAAAATGGCCTAACTACTGAAGTAAACAAGAAGATTAAATTTTCAGAGAAAGAAGGGAACATTTGGGATTATGAAGTTCGTGATGGGGAAGCATATTGGAAAAATGGCAGCCAGACCGAAGCCGCATTTACCGTCACTAAATCCGAAGAGAATGAAGATCAAATCATCATTAAGGTGAATAATTTACCTTATACGGATAGTGTTAAAAAGACCTCTTTCACAATTTTCCTGGACAATGTGCCGTTGGATAAAGAAAAAGTTTTAAATGCCAAGCCAGCTGACATTGAGAAAATTTGTAACTATTCAACTGTTGATTATCCTGGAATCGGGAAGAAGGACGTCAACACTTGCAAATCAGTCGCTTGGAATGTTCGCAATAACATCTCAAAAACGGGTCAATTCTCATCAGATTTCTTGAAGGATGGCATCATTAATTGGACAACTCGGTTCAATTATCGCTCATACCTTGGAACAGATGAAGAGAAGGCATTAGTTACCGACGGAATCGATATCACTGATCAAGTTGGTGAAGATGTTATTAAAGACGCAGGTAACAAAGTGACCAGGCGTCACTTGCAGGAAATTAAAGATCGGTTGATCGATAGCCTCCAGGTGTCATTGGCAAAGATCAATACCGATGGGAACGGAATTCAAGAACCGACTACTTTGGATAAAGACGATTACAGCATCAAAGTGGACGTTAACGAGAATCAGAAGGTGACCTTTAACCTAAAGCTAAGCCCAAAGGCATATGCACTGTACAAAGCCGGTCAAAAAGTAATTGGGTTACAGTATCAGTCCAAGGTCACTGATTTCAAAGCAGATGTTGATACCAATTATGAACATCTCAAATCATGGACATTTAACAATAAGGTCAATGTTAATTGGAATAAGAATGATAAAGGTGAGTATGTTCACTCTCTTGAAGCAAATGCCAGTCTGTCATACACAGATAATGGCTACCTGCTTCATAAAAATGGTGAGATTCTCGAAGATCCAATTGAGTTGAACGAAGGTGATCATAATCGGACCATCAGTGCTGTTAAATGGGACCTGACAATTAATGGGAACGGGGCTACTTTGAAGGCACCGGTGCAATTGACTGATAGCTTAAGTGGTGGCCATTATCACTTAAAGACCAACGATAGTGATTACCAGCTGAAAATTACTGAAGCGAAACGGTCTTTTAACAAAGGTAATGCCGTCTACGAAAAGGTTGCCAACGGCGTCTTAAAAGAGGGCCAGGATTATGAAGTTGTCTATTCTGACACTTTGAACACAATGACGATCAAGATCAAGAGTCCTTACCAAGTCACAACGCCGTTAATTGTTGAATACTACACGGTGATTTCTAAGACGGTTGGTACGTCTTATGCCAATGAATTGAAGCTGTCAATTTCGACGAGTGATTTTGACCAGAAGGAAGAAATCAAATCCAGCGCCTCAGTTTCTGGACAATACAAGAAGTTCGCAGCCAACATCAAGAAAATTGATGCTGCCACTGGTGATCCACTACCAGGCGTTAAATTTAAAGTACAAATGAAAAATCAAAATAATGACTGGAATGATGTTGGTAATCCAAAACTGACCGACAAAGATGGCTTCGCATCATTTGACGGCTTGTTCGATAAACCAACTTACCGGATTATCGAAGTCTCAGGTCTTGAGAACTATGATGACAGATGGGTTTCTAAAGAATTCACAATTGCCGATGCTCAAGAAGAAACTGAAGATGGCAATGAGAACACTTATTGTGTGACTGCGGAAAATCATCGGACAAACGCATTGAAGATCAAAAAGACCGTCACCAATGGGCTTGGCGTCAACAAAGACGATTCCTTTGAATTCAAAGTTTACGTGACTGACAAGGATGGCAATGTTGATGCGGACTTCAACGATGAGTTCAGCTATGACGTCGATGGCCAATCAGATGTTGTGACGTTTAAAGATGGTGTTTCAACGAATCTTCAAAAGATTAAAGATGGCCAGACGATCACAATTAAAGGCTTGCCACAGGATAAATACTATCGCGTGGTTGAGTCAGCCGACGGGTCATATCGAACTTCCTACACTTTGGAAAACTTAACCACAGTTGACACAGATGGAAATGAGACCAACGAGACGGATACTTTCCAGATGCAGCAGGGTAAAGACGCCGCAACCGGAATTGTGAAGTTTACCAACGAAGGTAAGACAACCCACTTTGGCTTCTCGAAATTAATTGAAGGGCCAAATGCCAAAGCTGATAAGGACAAAGAATTTAGTTTCATGATGAGAATTATGAACGAAAGCGGCGCGCTTGATACAGACTTCAGTGGCGAAATTGAAGGTATTAAACACACCAGCAACGGCGATGCCAATGTTACATTTGATTTTGAAAATGGTGAAGCCAACGAAGTGATCTACTCTGATGGCAGCACTTCAGACATCAAATTAAAGACGGGCGAAAGCTACCGAAACATTAAGCTGCCAGCTAACGTCAAAGTGAAAGTATACGAAAAACAAGATGGTCAGTATACCGAAGTTCACTACAAGGTTGGCGATGGTGACGAAAATGAAGCCGGTGACTCGGACGAGGACGGCTGGAAAGCCACTGGCTCGATCAACGCGGACAACTCAACGATCAAATTCATCAACCGCGAAGTGGTCAACCAGTTTGAATTTGAAAAATTGGTGGCAGGAGATATGCCGGAAGGACTCCAAGACTTCGAATTTGAAGTGGAGGCCAACGATGATGCCACTCGGGATGCTGTGAAGGGCCAAATTTATACGGCAGATATTCGAAACGCAACCACTGATAAGACTAAGAACACTGGTAAAGTCCGTTTTGATGAAAATGGTAAGGCCATTGAAATTACCTATGGGTCATTACCGAAAGATACTATCAAATTACAGGACAATGAAAAATTAGTGATTCTTGGATTACCAAATAAGGCAAGCAAGTTCAAAGTAACTGAAACGACTACCGGAAAGTTCAACACCTACACTCGAGTAGATGGTGAAAGCAAGAGGGATGGTAAGAGTGCAGAAATTGCCCTGAACCGACCGGATAGCAAGAACTCGATTATGTTTGAAAATATTGCACCAGATTTAGTTGAGTTTGACATCAAAAAAACTGTGAGTGGTGTGATTCCACCAGTCGATGAAGACCTTGAATTTGATTTCGAACTGACGATTCAAGATCCGCCAGTCTCATGGACTGATCAAGAAGTGCTGGTTGATGCCATTAAGAGCGACGCTAACGAAATAGAGCCGCTGAAGTTCAACAAAAACACTTCAAGTGGTCAGTATAAAGCGACTGTATCTCTTAAGGCTGAACAGTCAATTAGAATCTTCATTCCAAAAGGGTTGAACATTAAGGTGACTGAAACCAGTACGAATGGATACAAAGTGAGTCACGAATTTGGTAATCATCGAGAAGATGGTGATACTCATGATGTGACAACTGGAAAGGATATGCCACAACTGGTCTTCAATAACGATTCTCAAAAGACAGGAATTGAAGTTAAGAAGACGGTTAAGGGCGAAACCGCTGGCCAAGAAGATTTCAGTAAAGTATTTGAATTTAAAGTGACTGGAACTGATGACGATGGAAAACATTTAAACGGCGAATATACACTACGCAAATTCGAAGTGAGCGGTAAATACAGTGATGAAGATGTTATCTTTAAAGACAACCTCATCACATTCGAGCTCCAGCACGATCAAAAAGCCCAAATTCTCGGACTTCCAATCGGCGCCAAGATTCAGGTAAAGGAAACCGAGAAGAGTAGTGAAGGCTACGATCCAAGCTATATCGTAAACGACAACTCCGAGAAACAGGGACATGTCGCAACTGAATTTGTGACGACAGAAGACGGTCTTGGCAAGGTACAATTCATTAACACGTTGCCGACACCTGAAAGCACCAATCTGAGGGTTAAAAAAGTCCTTGCTGGTCCGGTTACCGATGACGACAAAGCATACGAGTTTGAATTCAGAGTAACGGCGACACCAAAAGACGGCGTGAAAGATGAGCTGAATGGTGAATTTGACGCAGAAATCCTTGATCATAATGGAGATACCAGAGATGTCAAAGTCAAATTTGTCAATGGTCGATCAGAAATGCCAAACCCGAACCCAAAGGATGAAAACGAGCCGATTAAGATCAAGGGCGGCGAATCGATCAATATCTTGAAATTGCCGACTGACTACAAGTACAGCGTGAACGAAAGAACACATCTCCAAGGCTTTATGTACGAAGTTTCATACAACGTTAATGACACCACCGATAAAATTGGTGACGACACTGGCCAGTTTACTTTGAAAGATGGTCAACAAGGCGAGGTGGTCTTCACGAATACCAGGTTCGAAGTTGAAAAAGCAGAACTTGAAATCAGTAAGAAGCTTGCCGGTGTTGGGATCATTGACGCTGACAAGAATAAGACTTTCCAATTCGTTATTGAAACGGACCCAAGTGTTGATGGTGAATACGAAGCAGTCGTTAATCGCCATGACAAGGTCAAGGTTCAGTTTACGGATGGAAAGGCAACGGTTAACTTGGGAGCCGACGACTATCTGGTTATCAAGGGCTTACCAAGCGCACACAACACTTACACGGTTTCTGAAATGAACGGTTCCGGATTTACGACTCAGTACCAACTCAATGGAACCCGCATGGAAGATGGCGTGAAGACCAAGGAATTCAAATTAATCGAAGGCGACCGTTCAACTGTACAATTCACTAACAGCAAGGAAACTGAAAAAGTTGCCAGCCTGAAGATTAACAAGGAAATTGCCGGAGATGGTCTCACCACAAGCGACCACGACCGAGACTTCAACTTCCGAATTTACTCAGGCGTGACGGGTGAATTTGATGCCATCAAGGTTGACCAGGGCGGCGATTCTCACGAAATGAAAGTGAAATTTGCCAATGGCCAGTCTGACGTGATTACATTGAAAGACGGCGAATCATTGACAGTCAACGGCTTGCCGATCGAATACCGTTATGCGGTTGGTGAAGAATATGTTGATGGCTTTGCGCCAACCTATAAGGTTAATGACGCCAAGGTTCAAGAAGGGATGACGACTCAAACCTTCAAACTGCTCGACAACCAGAAGGGCACCGTTGAGTTTACCAATACCAAGAATGGCGAAATCGAGCTGGGCATCCTGTCCGTAAGCAAATTTGTCAATGAACTTGGTGACAGAACCCGCAAGTTTGACTTCCACATTGAAGTGACGGATGGGTCGAACAACCCACTCAACGGCACGTTCAAAACTCAGGTCACAACGAATGGTCAGGCTGCGGATGGGACGATTCAGCTGAACGGTGGAAATGGCCAATTCACATTGACACACGGCCAATCCATTAAATTCTTCTTACCACTTGGTGCCAAGTATGAAGTCGCTGAACAGGATTACACTAAGGACGGTTATGTCACAACGGTTACCAAACGAAGTGTGGTCGTCAACGATCCGACCGTGATTGGCACGGCTACCAAGGAAGATGACAGCATTGTCTACCATAACGATTTGGAAGACGACGAAGCAATCTTACCGCTTCCGGGCGAAGAAGATGATTCATCAGCAAGCCTCGACAGCGACAAGCCTTCCAGCACCACTGGCAAGAGCAGTATCGATAGCCCGATGGGAATCCCATCATCCGGGTACACCGGCAAGTCAGCGTTGCCGCAGACCGGCGAAGATCACAACACATTACTGATGGTCATCGGAATGTTCATGCTCGTTTGCCTACTTGGAATTGGCACAACCTACTATGCAAAACGCAAACAAGAGAAATGAGGGATCAACCGAGAAAATGAAAAAATAAAATAACGACGATTGAGGGCGGCCAGACGTTGATCTGACTGCCCTTTTCTAATGAACGAGGTTAATAATTCACATTATTTTCTCAAAAATGGTTGACAATTTCTAATCTTAATATCATAATACGAACTATCAATTTGAAAGAAGTTTTCTACAAGCTTCACGAACAGGAAATCCATTCGGCGACTGAGAGATGGTAGTGAAATTGTAGATTGTGACTTTCATGCTTTACCCATAAATCGGTGAGCGCAAGTTAGCCGGTTTCGGACTTGTCCGTTAAAGCAAGCAACGAGTGGATACGAAAAGTATCTATGAAGGTGGTACCGCGGCCAATTGTCGTCCTTTTGTCTTAGTGACAGAAGGGCGATTTTTTTGTATCGCGGATTGCTTTAGTGGGATTGATGATCGTGAAGACATACTTTAAATACGAAAGGAAGTTTTATTTATGAAATACACAGTTTTGGGTGCAGGCGCAATGGGTTTGAGATATGGGGTTCTTCTACAAGAAGCCGGCTTTGACGTGGACTTCGTTGACACATGGGAGCCACAAGTTGAAACGGTTCGTGAGCAAGGCGGCGTTTATGTCTCCCGTGACGGTCAAAATCGTCACTTGGTGCCAGTGAACGTCTATTATCCAGAAGAGTATAAAGGAGATCCAGACGTGCTGATTGTTTTCACCAAGCAGTATCAACTCGCTGATTTCTTAAAACGCTGTTCACGATTCTTTAACGACAAGCAGTACGTTGTGACCTGTATGAATGGGATGGGCCACGTTGAAAAGTTGAACCAATATTTCCCTAAGGAACGGCTGCTTGGTGGAACTGCGCTGATTGGAACGGTCTTAAATAAAGCTGGTGACGTCGATTTCATCGGCCCTAAAGGCGCAGGTTCAATGAACATTGCCAATGAAACTGAAAAGCCTGATGCAATGACCCACCAGATTGTGGACGAGTTCCAGCAGGCCGGCCTGAACCCGAACCTGACAACCAACTTCCTGGGGACGCTGATGGCCAAAGTCGTGTTCAATTCCGTCATCAATACACTTTGTACGATGTTTAAGATCCGGATGGGTGAGTATATCCAATCGCCAGTTGCCCAAAAGCTTGGTGTTCAACTGATTGACGAAGCCTTTGACGTTTGCGAACGAGCAGGAATTACGTTACTGAATACCCGCCAAGAAGAATGGGAAACCGTTAAATATGTCAGCACCGTTTCCAACCCGCTTCATTTTCCATCCATGTATCAAGATATTTCCAAAAATCGCCAAACTGAAGTCGATTATATCAACGGCTACATCTATGATTTGGGTCTCAAATATCACTATGAAGCAAAGACCCACGATTTCTTGAGAAACCTGGTTCATTTGGCAGAATTTGCCGGTACCTTTGACGTTGACGGCTACATGAAGTCAGTTCTTGAATCTGATAAGAAGGCTGCAGTCAAGACACCGGAGCAGCATGTGGCAGAAGCATAGAAAATTAAAACAGCATCATAAAAGGCGTCAAACCATTTTGTTTAACTGAAATGGTTTGATGCTTTTTTTGTTCTCGATGTCATTTTAAGCACTT
>NZ_JAXGWW010000022.1:0-17443 GCF_040773105.1 Lentilactobacillus sp. | reverse complement strand
TGTTTGGCGTCACCCGCGAGCGGATTCGTCAAATCGAAGCCAAAGCATTGAGAAAGCTGCGTCACCCATCTCGAAGCAAGCAATTAAAAGACTTCTTGGATTAAGATTATTAATGGATTAACCCTTGAATTAAGAACTGGTTGGAAGACTGATAATCGTCAGTTTTTCAACCAGTTTTTTGTGTTCTGGATGTCGAATGACTCAAATTTCCCAGTCGTTCTGTTCATTTTGAATTTAATAATTTATAATGAAACTATCCACAAACTTAGGAGTTCACTATGAATAGTACGCATTTATCGAAACGACTACAAACAGTCAGTGATCACGTTGAATCAGGGAGTCGCCTAGCCGACATTGGTTCGGACCACGCATACTTGCCGATTTACTTGGCAAAAAATCACATCATTGACTATGGTGTCGTGGGCGAAGTGGCAAAAGGGCCGCTTTCAAACGCGATTTCAGAAATTACAAAAGAAAATTTATTAGACGTCTTGCATCCCCGATTAGCTGACGGTTTGGCTGCAATTGAACCTGACGATCAGGTGGACGCAATTACAATTGCCGGGATGGGCGGTAATCTGATTACGCACATTTTAGAGGCCGGTCGTGACAAACTATCCGGCAACGAAAAATTAATTCTTCAACCCAATGTTGGCGAACCAGTCGTCAGAAAATGGTTGATGAAAAACGGTTACCGAATATTTGCTGAACAGATTTTAAAAGAAGACGGGCATATCTATGAAATCATCACGGCCAAAAAGGCGGCGTCTGCCGTCACCTATTCGCCACTGGAATTGGAATTCGGCCCATTTTTGATTCAGCAACGGTCACCGGTTTTTATTGAAAAATGGCAAAGTGAAATCGGCTTAAGAAAACGTGTCATTTCTGACATGCAACGGGCAACGCACAAAGATGACGTTAAAATAGCCGCCATCCAAGCAGAAATTAAAACAATTGAAGAGGTAATCACCGGTGAAAGCTAAAGAATTAGTTGAACAATTCGAAAAATTTGCCCCCAAAAAGTTGGCAATGCAGACTGATCCAGCTGGCCTGCAAATTGGGTCGTTGGATAGTGACATCCATAAAGTGATGACGACACTTGATGTGCGACCGGAAGTGGTTGACGAAGCGATTGAAAACAACGTTGATTTTATCTTTGCCCACCACCCGGTGATGTTTCGTCCTGCCAAAAATTTGGATCTCTCAGATCCACAAAACGCGATGTACGCTAAAATTATTGCTCATCACATCACGGTGTATGCCGCCCATACAAATTTGGATTCAGCAGATGGCGGTATGAATGATTGGTTAGCGGCAGCCTTAAAGCTAACCAATGTTTCCGGGTTTGTTCCCGAATACGACGAGTCGGTGTTTCGACTGACGGTTCAAGTTCCGAAGGTCTACGCCACGGCGGTTCGCATGTCGTTGGTTGATGCTGGAGCGCAAGCAAGCGGCACGCAATACAGCGGCTATACGTACGAAATTGATGGGACCGTTTATTACGTGCCTAAAGCGGGTGCTGATCCGACAATGGGCACCGCCGGAGAACCCAACGAAATTGAGGATTCTCGTTTGGAATTTGAAGTCCCTGAAAAAAATCTCCACCAGGTTTTGAGGACTTTAAATGATGTCCATCCACTGGAAAAGCCCTTATATAACTTAATTCAACTGGCCGATAAAAAGCACCATTACACGATGGGGCGGCTCGGTGACTTATCCGAGCCCATGGCCGTCAAAGACTTCGCTGAATATTGTAAGCAGGTGTTTCACGTTTCTGGCTTGCGGGTCATTGCCCGCGATCTGGAGCAGCCGGTTCAAAGAGTGGCGGTACTTGGCGGTGACGGCGGTAAGTTCTTCCCGCTGGCCAAGCAGAAGGGGGCCGATGTTTACGTGACTGGCGATGTTTATTACCATACCGGTCATGATATGCTGGCCGCTAATTTACCAGTGATTGACCCCGGCCACCATATTGAAGCCATTTGTATTCCGCGTCTGGCCGAAATGTTTAAACGCTGGTCCGCTGAAAATAACTGGTCAATCGATATTTATCAGTCAACGATTAATACCGATCCATACACATTTATGTAACTGATGATTTAAAGGAGATTATTAAAATGTCAAAATACCCAGAACTGATTCCCAACTTTTTGAAGTTCGCTAAAATCAATACCCGCTCTGATCCTAATTCCACTACAGTTCCTTCATCACCTAGAGAAACGGAATTTTTGAACATGCTTAAACAAACGCTCATCGATATGGGATTGGAGAATGTTCACACCAACGACCAAAGCGCATATGTTTTTGCGACACTGCCTGCAACTGCTGAGCAAGCTGTCCCAACGGTTGGTTTTATTTCTCACATTGACACGGCTGACTTTAATTCAGAAAATATTCAACCAAAAATTGTTGAAAATTATGATGGTCAATCAGTGATTAAGCTCGATGAAAAGGGTGAATATACTTTGGATCCCAAGGTATTTGCCAGCCTTAAAAAGTACAAGGGCGATACCCTGATTACCACTGATGGGTCAACGTTACTCGGATCTGACGATAAGTCCGGTGTTGCCGAAATTTTATCTGCGGTCAAGTATCTGATGGACCATCCTGAAATCAAGCATGGCACGATCAAAATTGGCTTTGGGCCGGATGAAGAAATTGGTACCGGCGCTGATCGTTTTGACGTCAAAGACTTTGGCGCAGACGTTGCCTATACCGTTGACGGCGGGCCATTAGGAGACATGAACTACGAGACCTTTAACGCGGCTGATGCCAAAGTTTCAATCAAGGGAACCGATGTCCATCCCGCAGAAGCTAAAGGCATCATGGTCAATGCCATCCAAGTCGGAATGGACTTTCATGGCGCTTTACCGGACTTTGACCGTCCCGAAAAGACCGAGGATCGGGAAGGCTTCTTCCACATCTACGACTTTAAGGGCAGCGTTGACCACACTGAAATGGCCTACATTATCCGGGATCATGATCGCGATCGCTTTGAAGCCAGAAAACGATTGTTCCAGGGAATTGCCGATCAAATGAATACTGATTTTGGTGAGGATCGAATCAAAGTCACCATCAAGGACCAGTACTACAATATGGGCGAGATTATTGAAAAAGATCCGACACCGGTAAAAATTGCCGAACAAGCAATGAAGAATGTCGACGTCAAGCCACACATTTTCCCAGTTCGTGGTGGCACGGACGGCTCCAAGATTTCTTACATGGGCCTTCCGACACCCAACATTTTTGCGGGCGGCGAGAATATGCACGGGCGCTTCGAATACGTTTCTGAACAAACCATGGTCAAGGCCGTGGATGTTATTTTGGAAATTGCAAAATTATACGCTGAAAAGTAATTGGTCAAAAAAGGTCAAATTATTGTTCAGGGCATTGAAAATTTGATAGTATGTCTGTAGGTGGTTTGAGATGAAAATGATTATTTTTGTTTCGAACCTTTTTATTAAAAAAGTCAATAAAAATACATTAATAAGGTGATAATTAAATGAATCCTGATAATTTAACCGAAGCAGTTACGCAGGCAATTTCTCAGGCCCAGCAGATTGCTGCGACACGGAAGCAGCAAAATATTACGGTGGCCCATCTGTTCAAGTTTTTGGTTCAACCGGGAGAACTTGCACGGGAAATTTATTCCCAGTTGGGCTTAAAATTGGACGACGTTAACGCGGAATTAGACAAGGAGATTGACCAAATTGCAACCGTCGAGGGCAGCAATGTCAGTTACGGCCAGTCCTTGTCGTCCAACCTCTATGAATTGCTTCAAGATGCCGAACAGATCAAAAATGAATTTGGCGATACCTACATCGCTGTTGATACATTAACCATTGCGGTCATGCAGCTTCATGGCGACAAGTTTGCCGATTACCTTTCTGCCCAAGGCATCACTGAACAGAAGGTCAGAAACGTTGTTGAAAAAATTCGTGGCGGCCAAAAAGTTACCACCAAAAATCAAGAGGATAGTTATCAATCGCTTGAAAAATACGGAACCGATTTAGTTCAAGCCGCCCGTGATCACAAATTAGGTCCGATTATTGGCCGAGACGAAGAGATCTTGGATGTGATCCGAATCTTATCCAGAAAAACCAAGAACAACCCTGTCCTAATTGGGGCTCCCGGTGTCGGGAAAACGGCTGTCGTTGAAGGATTGGCCATGCGAATTGCCTCCAATGATGTGCCGGAGAATTTGAAGAATAAGACGATTTTCCAATTGGATATGGGATCATTAATTGCCGGGGCCAAATACCGTGGCGAATTTGAAGAGCGCCTGCAAGCCGTGTTAAAAGAAGTCAAAAAGGCTGAAGGCCAAATCATCATGTTCATTGATGAAATCCACAACATTGTCGGTGCCGGCAAGGCCGAGGGCAGTATGGACGCCGGCAATATTTTAAAGCCCATGTTGGCCCGTGGTGAGCTGCACTTGATTGGTGCCACGACCATCGATGAATACCGCAAGTACATGGAAAAAGACAAGGCCCTCGAACGTCGTTTCCAACGGGTGATGGTACACGAACCATCCGTAGAAGATACGATTACCATTTTGCGGGGCTTATCTGAAAGCTTGGAAATTCACCACGGCGTGCGGATTCACGACAACGCGTTGGTCGCAGCCGCAAAGCTTTCCGATCGCTATATTACCGACCGTTATCTCCCGGATAAGGCGATTGATTTAGTCGATGAAGCATCTGCTGAAATTCGGGTTGAAATGAATTCCAGTCCCACTGAATTAGATCAGTCAAAACGGCAATTGATGCGCTTGGAAGTTGAGGAAGCAGCTTTGAAGCAGGAAAGTGATGAAGCCTCAAAGAAGCGCTTAAAAGAGGTTCAATCAGAGCTTGCCAATATCAAAGAAAAAGTTAATCAGCTTAACGCTCGCTGGTCGCAGGAAAAAGAGGCCATCAAAAAGATTTCTGATAAGAAGAAGCAGCTTGATCAGGCCAAAAATGATTTAAAGAGTGCCGAAAACAGCTATGATTTAAACAAGGCGGCGGTCCTGCAGCACGGCACAATTCCACAATTGGAAGCCGATCTTAATCAGCTCGAAGAAAATGATCAGCATGCGGATTGGCTGGTTAGTGAATCTGTCACTGCCAACGAAATAGCGGCGGTTGTGAGTCGAGAAACTGGTATTCCAGTCACAAAATTAGTTGAGGGTGAACGAAAAAAGCTGCTGCATTTGGCTGACAACCTTCATAAACGCGTGATTGGCCAAGATGCAGCCGTTACGGCCGTCTCAGATGCCGTTATCCGCTCACGTGCGGGCCTTCAAGACCCAAGCAAGCCTCTGGGTTCATTCCTGTTTCTCGGACCAACAGGCGTCGGGAAAACCGAGCTGGCCAAGGCGTTGGCAGAAGACCTGTTCGACTCGGAAGATCATATGGTTCGAATCGATATGTCCGAATATATGGAAAAAGAATCGGTCTCGCGTTTAGTCGGCGCGGCTCCTGGCTACGTTGGTTATGAAGAGGGCGGTCAGTTAACCGAGGCCGTTCGCAGAAACCCGTACACGATTGTCTTGTTTGATGAAATTGAAAAGGCCCATCCCGATGTCTTCAATATCCTCTTGCAAGTGCTTGACGACGGTCGTTTAACTGATAGTCAAGGGCGCACGATTGATTTCAAGAATACAATATTGATCATGACTTCGAACTTAGGGTCCGATATTTTACTGGACGGAACTGATGAAAACGGGGTTATTTCAGCTGACGCGAAAAAGCAGGTTAACCAACTGTTAAAAGCGTCGTTTAAACCGGAATTTTTGAACCGAATTGATGACGTGATTACCTTTACGCCATTATCAAAAGCAGATATTGAAAAGATCGTTCAAAAGTTGATTAATCAATTATCCAGTCGGACCAAGGCCCAAGATATCGCACTGTCGATTTCAGCCGAGGCCAAGCAATGGATCGCTAATAACGGTTACGAACCACAATATGGTGCTCGTCCACTTCAACGTTACGTGACCAATGTCGTTGAAACGCCTTTGGCCCGAATGATTGTGGCTGATCAAATTAAGCCGCACAGCATTGTCCACATTAATCTAAAGGATAATCAATTAACCTTTGACCCTGAAAAGCTGTCTGAAGATCAAACCGTTTAAGCGGTTAAGGAGGGATTTTCGTTGCCACTGAACTATCAATTGCCAACGGATAATCAGACGAAGTTGGCCGTCGCCATTTTTCCAGCTGAAAACCCCAAGGGAATTGTTCAAATGATGCACGGCGCGTTGGAACATAAGGAACGCTACTATGAATTTGCCGACTTTTTGGCCAGTCATGGGTACGTAGTTGTTATCTCCGACAACCGCGGACACGGCGGCTCGGTTTCAAAAGACGACCCGTGGGGATTGATGAGAAGCATTCCCCGATTAATTGACGATCAGGTTTTGGTGACCAAATTTATTAAACAAAAATATCCAAGTCTGTCCGTCAGCTTATTTGGCCATTCTTTTGGGTCGATTCTGGCCCGGCTTTATCTTCAGCAGCACGATGACGATGTCAATGCGGTCGCTTTGACTGGGACCACCAACTATGTGCCAATTGTTCCCGTGGGACTAATGATTGGTCGGTTGTTTTTAACGATTTTTCCAGAAACAGCCAAGTGGTCTTATTTATCGAAGATTTCAGGATTAGCCCCCGGGGATCACGAGTGGTTAAGTTATAACCAGGAGAATATTCAAAAGGTCACAAACGATCCGTTAATGATGGACGAGTATCCGGTCCGCAGCTTGCAAACATTGTGGCAGGGGGACTTTGCCCTTAAACAAACCCGGCGTTTTGAATGTCACAACCCCAACTTGCCAATTTTAAGTTTGGTTGGGGCAGACGACAAGTTTAGCGGCGGCGAAAAGGGCTTGGCAGATACGCTTTCAACGTTAAAAAAGATTGGCTATCGGCACGTCAAAAGCATTCGAGAACCACATATGAAGCATGAGGTGCTTCAAGAAACCAAGCGCCAGGTTGTCTTTAACCGCTTGTTGACGTTTTTTGAACGGCATCAATGAGTCAAAAGTGAGTTATTCTCAGCGCAAAAAAACGATCCGAATATCCTTGCCTTGGATGTTCGGATCGTTTTTTTGTGTGACTCATCGTTGCTTGTCCCACACGTTTGAGGTGTCCGTTTTGAAAACAGGCGGCAAATAAAAAATCGTCAGCAAACACTGACGATTAATCGTTATCTTTCTTTGGTGTTGACGAATCTTTGGTAATGAGATAGATACCGTTTACGGCAACAAACGCTGTAATCGCGGCAGCAATTCCAATCTGTGAAGGAATCCATGATCGAACTTCCAATGCAGAACCTATGTAACCAATGATTTCGCCAAAGATGTAAGCCCATAAAATTGCGACAATATTTGAACTAATCAGTTTCATGTTTTACGCCACCTCAGTTTCAATAGCATTTTAGCATATATTTCCCGAAAAATCATTAATTTTTTGATTTCGAATTCTGAATGTCGCATCGATTAATTTGGTATAATTTGAAATAGAAAGAGGGGTCATCACGTGAGTTATGTTCCATTACAGGTTATCAGTTCATATAGTCTGCTTCAAAGCCCAGTCCGGATCACGGATTTGATCACTGAGGCTTCCAAACGTGGCTACCAGGCGCTGGCCCTTACCGATAAGAACGTCCTCTACGGTGCGGTCGAATTTTATGATGCCTGTCTTAAGGCGAATATTAAGCCGATCATCGGACTGACACTGGAAATTCCCGGTTTAATTTTAAACGATGGTCAGTACAACCTTGTATTGATTGCTAAGAACCAACGGGGATACGCAAACCTACTCAAAATTTCGACGTTGAAAATGACTCTCGATGGGTTAACTTTTGACCAAATTTCCGGTTATTTAAGTGACTTATTTATCATTTTACCACCGTTAGCTGAAGTCAATGACCTTTTACTGCAGGGACGCTCAGAGGACGTTGTCGGATTGATTGACAAGCTGAAGGACAGTGGCATTGACAATCAATCACTGAAGCTGGGAGTCGACTACCACGCCTCTGACAGCCTGATCGATATGCTTAGCAAGTTAGCTGCAGATACATCGACGTCATTGGTTGCCGATTCACCGGTCGATTACATTAACGCGACGGACTATTTTCCAATGCAGGTTTTAAAAAATATCGCTGCTGGCACCAAAATTACCAACGTTTCTCAGTTGAGCAAACAAGTTGGGCCATATTGGCTGCGTCCAGCCGATCAGGTTGCCAGTGAATATCGTAAACTTAATCTAAACGATGCGTTAACCCAAGTTGATCAAATCGTTGATCAGTCTAACGTCGAAATTAAAAAACAACAGCCTAAATTACCCCAGTTCGATACGCCCAACGGCATTGATTCGGGGACGTATTTAAGACAACTTTGTGAACAGGGATTAAAGAAACGACTGGCAAGCAATCATGTGAGTGATCCGACACCTTATCAACATCGGCTTGAGCGTGAACTTTCAGTCATTCACTCAATGGGTTTTGATAACTATTTTCTAATTGTCTGGGATGTTATCAATTTTGCCCATCAGACTAATATTATCACTGGTCCCGGGCGTGGTTCGGCCGCAGGTTCCCTGGTCGCTTATGTGCTGACGATTACCGATGTCGACCCAATCAAGTATGACCTGCTGTTCGAACGTTTCTTAAATCCCGAACGGGTGCAGATGCCCGATATCGATTTGGATATTCCCGACGACAAACGCGACGAAGTGATTCAGTACGTCCACCAAAAATATGGGCACAAGCGGGTCGCCCAAATCATCACTTTTGGGACCCTGGCTGCCAAACAGTCCATTCGAGATGTCGGCCGGGTATTCGGCCTCAATCCAGCGCAACAAGACGTTTGGAGTAAGGCGATCCCTAGCGCATTTCACGTGACGCTGCGAGATGCCTATGATAATTCCCAACGACTAAAGAATCTGATTGCCGACAGTCTGTTAAATCAAGCCTTATACGATACCGCCTCGGTGTTGGAGGGGTTGCCAAGACACTACTCAACCCATGCGGCTGGGCTTGTTTTAAGTGACCAGCCATTGGTGGACCTGGTTGCGCTTCAAAATGGCAATGAGGGTTTGTTGATGACACAGTATTCAAAAGACTACGTGGAATCAGTCGGCCTGTTAAAGATGGATTTCTTGGGATTGCGGAACTTAACGATCTTAGCTGACGCGCTGGATCAGGTGAAGCAATCAACTGGTCAAGCCCTCGATATTTCCGCGGTTCCTTTGGACGATTCACAAACAATTGCCTTATTTGCCAAGGGCAACACCACCGGTATTTTTCAATTTGAATCAAACGGTATCCGAAACGTGTTGCGGCGACTTGTTCCAACCCGCTTTGAAGATATTGCGTTGGTTAACGCCTTATATCGGCCAGGTCCGATGCAAAATATTGACGAAGTTGTCAAACGAAAGACGACAAACGAGGCGCTCAGTTATCCAGATGAGTCACTGGAGGAAATTCTTAAGCCAACATACGGGGTGATTGTCTACCAAGAACAAGTGATGTTGGTTGCTTCCAAAATGGCCGGCTTTTTACTGGGTCAAGCCGATATTTTGAGACGGGCAATGAGTAAAAAGAAGCTGGCCGTGATGGGCCAGATGAAAGTTCAATTTATGGCCGGATCAAAAAAGCGTGGTTATCCAGAAGCGGTCGCCAACAAGGTTTTTGACTATATCGAGCGCTTTGCCAACTATGGCTTTAACAAATCCCATGCGGTTGCCTACAGCAAAATGGCCTACGAACTGGCGTTTTTAAAAGTTCATTATCCTGGCGAATTCCACGTTGCCTTATTAAATTCGGTTCAAAACAACACTGTCAAAATCAAAGAATATTTGCTGGATGCAAAATCCATGGGGGTCACTGTTCTGGGCCCGGATATTAATGCGAGTCAGGCGGCCTTTTCCTACCAGGACGATAAAATTATCTTTGGCCTGGAGTCCATTAAGGGTGTTCGTCACGATATGGTTGAAGACATGTTGGCAGAGCGACGCGAACACGGGCCGTTTAAGAGTTTTCCGGATTTCTTAAGTCGTTTGGATGATAAATATCGTAAGTCGGAACTCATTTCAGCGCTGATTTATTCCGGTGCGCTGGACGGCTTTTCATACAACCGGTCCGAACTGATTGCGGCGACGCCCGAATTTATCAGCTCAGTTGAACTAAGCGGTAAGTCAATGAGCCTGTTTAAAGTGCTGGAGCCCAAGATGCCGCGGATGCCTGAGATGCCGTTAATGGACAAGCTGGAAAAGGAAAATGAATACATTGGGGCTTATTTATCCGGACATCCAACCGAACGATTTGAGACGTTGGCCAACCAGTTAAATGCGCAAACAACCCAAACGATGGCAGTGGGGATGAAAAATGTCTATTTGATTCTTTACGTCACCAAGGTGAAGATTATCCGCACCAAAACTGGCAAGCAAATGGCCTTTTTAGACGGCAACGATCAGGTAGGCGAAACGTCGATTACGGTCTTTCCGAACCTGTTTTCCAAAACGCAATCCTGGTTGCATAAGGATATGGTGGTTTTGGTCAAGGGCAACGTTGAAAAAACCAACGACATTCAGATGGTGGCCAATGACTTGCAGCCAGCGGCAAACGCACTACAAAGTTTAAAACGACAGAAGCCGTCTTCAAAATGGTATTTACGGATTGACGCCCAGCAGGATAAAAACGTCATCTTTCACAATCTGAATCAATTAAGCCGCCAATATCACGGAAATGTCCCCGTGATTGTCTTTGAGACAGAAACAAAAAAGACGTGGGCATTGGCTGAACAATTTTGGCTGACAGATTCGCCAAAATTAAAAGAACAATTAATCACAATCTTTGGCAATAATAATGTCGTGTATAAGTAATTTTTTTCAGAAAAAAAGTTTAGTTTGGTAAAGGCTTTCATTTGCGGTAGGCCTAACTTTTTGGCTGTCGGCTTAAATCACAGACACTGATTTAGGCCTAAAAGGTGGGCGACAATCCGTGTAAAAAGTGATAAAATAACCGGTGAATCTAAAAGGATACCGATGCATGATTTGAGACGTTTTGTAGACGGTTCGAAAAAGCGTCGAGTGCCCAAAAACCGAAGGAGAGATTTTACTTATGAAGAAAACTAAGATCGTAAGTACATTAGGCCCAGCAAGTACTGATGTAGAAACAATTACTAAGTTGATTGAAGCTGGTGCTAATGTTTTCCGATTTAACTTTTCACATGGTGACCACCCTGAACATCTTGATCGTATGAACAAGGTTCACGAAGCTGAAAAGAAGACTGGTAAGACTGTTGGAATTATGCTTGATACTAAGGGTGCTGAAATTCGGACGACCGTTGAAAAAGACGGCAAGATTGAATTCCACACTGGTGACGTATTCCGTATCTCAATGGACGCAAGTCTTGAGGGTACTAAAGAAAAGATTGCAGTTACTTACCCAGGACTCTTTGATGATGTTCATGAAGGCGGCCACGTTCTTTTTGACGATGGTTTGTTGGACACTGTTGTTACTAAAAAAGACGACGCTAATAAAGAATTAGTTGTGACTGTTCAAAACGACGGCATTCTTGGTTCACGGAAGGGTGTTAACGCACCTGGTGTTTCCATCAATTTGCCTGGTATCACTGAAAAAGATTCAGATGATATTCGTTTTGGCTTGGACAACGACATCGACTTTATTTCAGCTTCATTTGTTCGTAAACCACAAGATGTATTGGACATCCGTGAATTGCTTGAAGAAAAGCACATGGAACACGTTCAAATCTTCCCAAAGATCGAATCACAAGAAGGAATCAACAACTTTGACGATATCATCAAGGTATCTGATGGTTTGATGGTTGCTCGTGGTGACATGGGTGTTGAAATTCCAGCCGAAAACGTTCCGTTGGTACAAAAGACTTTGATCAAGAAGTGTAACCAACTTGGCAAGCCTGTTATCACCGCTACTCAAATGCTTGATTCAATGCAGGAAAACCCACGTCCAACTCGTGCCGAAGCTTCTGATGTTGCCAATGCCGTCTTTGATGGTACTGACGCAACCATGCTTTCAGGTGAAAGTGCCAACGGTGACTACCCTGTTGAATCAGTTCAAACAATGGCTCGTATCGACGTTAAGGCTGAAAATGCATTTAGCGAATTCGGTACTCCACGTCCTGAGTTTGACTCAAGTGACGTTACTGAATCAATTGGTGACTCAGTTGCTCGTGTTGCCGAAGAATTAGGTGTTCACTGCATCGTTGCAGCAACCCGTTCAGGATACACTGCACGTATGATTTCTAAGTATCATCCAGATGCTGACATCCTTGCCATCACATTTGACGAACGTACCCGTCGTGGTTTGATGGTTAACTGGGGTGTTCACCCAATCTTGGTTGACGAAGTTAAGAGCACTGATGAAATCTTTGAATTAGCTTCAAAGAAGGCTCTCGAAACTGGTTTGGCTAAGGAAGGCGATTTAATTATCGTTACTGCCGGTGTTCCAGTTGGCGAAAGTGGCACGACTAACTTGATGAGAGTTCAACTGATCGGCTCAAAGTTGGTTCAAGGCCAAGGTGTTGGTGACAAGACTGTTATTGGTAAAGCTGTTGTTGCTAAGAACGCTGCTGATGCTAAGAGCAAGGTTACTGAAGGAAGCATCCTTGTAACCAAGTCAACTGACAAAGAATATCTGCCAGCTATCGAAAAGGCAAGCGCCGTTGTTGTTGAAACAGGCGGTTTGACTTCACACGCAGCTGTTGTTGGTATTTCAATGGGAATCCCTGTTGTTGTCGGTGCTGCTGACGCAACTACCAAGATTTCTGACGGTGAATTGATTACTGTTGATTCACATCGTGGTGTCATTTATCACGGCGCATCATCATCAATCTAAATTTAACTTGTGAGTAATCACAATTCATAAAGAACAGGTCCGGGCGGTTAATCCGTTCGGACCTGTTTGTGATTTAAAGACTGAAGTCGAAATTTAGATTGAAAACGTGTAAAATGGTGACATGATGGATTAGATCGGAGACGAACATGAATAATATAATTGCGCAAGTTGTGACTGGAAAAGTCATTGATGAAAATGATAAAGACTACTTTATTCAAATTGAGGGCGAAACATTTCTCCTTGATAAAGAGGAAGTCAAGAAGCCATTAAAAATTGGTGCCAGCTTTACTGGCTTTACGTACGAAAATGAACAGCATAAAATGCAAATTACCAGAAACATTCCAGAAATCCGTAGAGACCATTACGGTTTTGCGACCGTTGTGAAGGAAAAGTTTGGTTTGGGCGTTTTTGTCGACATTGGACTGCCCAACAAGGACGTCGTCGTTTCGATTGACGAACTCCCAACTGTCCGTTCATTGTGGCCACAAGACGGCGATCAACTTTTAATCGACTTGACGGTGGATAACAAGAACCGAATTTGGGGTCATTTGGCCGATGAAGAAATCTTCAGTGCCATTGCCAAACCCGCCAAGGATGATTTGCAGAATAAGAATTTAAAAGCACGGGCCTACCGGCTTAAAATGTCTGGCACCCGCCTACTAACCGAAGACTATAACCTGGCATTTTTACATCCAGATGAGCGATTAATGGAACCACGTTTGGGCGAAGAGGTCGAGGGTCGGGTAATCGGCATGTTACGCGATGGCAGCGTCAATATTTCGACCAAGCCCCGTGCTTACCAAGAAATTGGTGAGGACGCCCAGATGATTTTAGCGGCCATTGAACATACGGATGACAAACAGCTGGCTTTTAGCGACAAAAGCACACCGGATGCGATTAAGGACTATTTTGGGATCAGCAAAGGGGCCTTTAAGCGGGCATTGGGTCACTTGCTCAAAGAAAATTTAATTGTTCAAGAGGACGGGCATATTTCGTTAAAAAAGTAGGTTAAAGCGATGCACGAACAAATTGAGGATTATTTACATTATCTGCAGGTTGAACGAGGACTTTCAGCCAACACCATTCAAAGCTATCGCCAGGATTTACAAGAGGCTGATGCTTTTTTCAAAACCCAGACCAAGTCAATTGCCGAAATTGACCAGTTTGTCATTCTCAATTTTTTAGAGCAGCTTCAACAACAGCACAAAGCCAGAAACACCGTAATCCGAGTTGTTTCAACATTGCGCCGCTTTTTTCAGTACCTGGTGCAATTTGGGGTCATCAAAGACGATCCAATGTTGAAAGTCGATTCTCCCAAAAAGGCTCAAACCCTTCCCGATGTTCTGACGGTTACTCAGGTTAACCAGCTGCTTTCAATGCCGAATATCAATCAGAAATTAGGAATTCGGGATCGTGCAATCCTGGAGACCCTCTATGCCACTGGGCTTCGGGTTAGCGAACTGGTGAACTTAAAGCTGGGCGATCTGCATTTACCAATGAATTTATTGCAAACAATTGGTAAGGGCGATAAGGAACGGATCATTCCAATCAGTGACGTTGCGGTTGATTGGCTGAATCGATATCTGACCACCACTCGGGTCGCGTTGCTCGACGGAAAGCCAAATACCGAGTTTATTTTTTTAAATGCTCACGGCAGACAATTGACTCGCCAGGCAATCTGGCTGATGATTAAGAAATACGTCAATCAAGCCGGCATTAAACGCCACGTCACGCCCCATACGCTGCGCCATTCGTTTGCGACGCACCTGCTTGAAAACGGGGCGGATTTGCGAATTGTCCAAGAGCTGCTGGGGCATTCGGATATTTCGACCACCCAAATTTATACGCACGTTTCGCATCAGCACTTAACCGAGGTTTATAACAAATATCATCCACGCGCGTAAGGAGTATAACCAATGCTATATCAGTATCGAAAAGATTATGAAAAAATTGCCATGGGCCTGTTCTCCTTAGTAACGGAATTGCAAAACATGGATCTGGTCACTCAGGAGATGAACTGGTATGCCAATAAAGAGAACCGCATTATCTATTTGTGGCGCGATCCATCCAATAATTGGTCAGGATTAGTCGGCATCGAATTACAGGACGATCAATTGCTGGTCCATCAGCTGGTCTTGACGCCGCAAAGTGTCAATCAAGCAAACTACAACCGAATTTTTGATGATTTACAGGATTTGTATCCAAAGTATAAAATCGTTGCCGGATTTGATAACAAATCCGCTTGGGAAAAATGGGAGAATTCACCTGATCATGCCTGAAACTGTTCAACCTGAATTACATTTAAATGATTTTGACGGCCCATTGGAAGTGTTGTTGCATTTAATTCAGGAATCCAAAATGGATATCTATGATATTCAGATTTCAACGATTACTGAACAATATATGCAATATATTTATGATGCCCAACAGCTTAACTTGGAAATTGTCGGCGAATATTTTGTGATGGCCGCTAAGTTAATGGTCATTAAGTCGAAGATGCTGCTGCCAAATGAAGTCGATGATGATTCCGATGACGAGCACGAAGATCCCCGAGAGGAATTAGTTTCACAGCTATTAAATTATAAGCGCTACAAAATGGTTGCCCAAGACATGAAGCGCCGAGAAGCCTTTCGCCGCCAGAGTTTCACCAGGTCCGAACTGACGGTGCCGGCAACCAAGGATGAGTTGATTCAACCTTCTCCGTTTAACAGTGGCGACGTCATGGCGAGTTACGTTGATGCGTTGAAACATTTCAAGTACAATCAACCGATGTCGACCGTCATTCACGAGTGGGCCTACACCATTGAAGGCCAGAGTCAAAAAGTGCGCGCCTTATTGAAACGGGATCATGCCAAGATTTCTTTTGACACGCTGGTCAACAAAGCCGACCAGCCGGAAGAAATTGTCACCGATTTTTTGGCGATTCTTGAAATGGCCAAATACAATGAAGTTGTTTTAAATCAATCCGATGCTGAGTCGGCAATTGAAATTAGAAGGGGGCCTGGATATATTGATCAGTAATTTAGCCAAAATCGAATCACTGCTTTATGCATCCGGCGACCAGGGAGTCACCCTTCGACAAATTGCACAGCGAACCGCCCTGAGTGTCGCAGCTGTTCGCCAGCTGGTTGAAAAAATCATCGAAAAATACACTACTGATGAGAATTGTGGCCTGAAAGTTTTTGTCAGTGACGACGTTTATCGATTGGGGACCAAAGAAGCGCTATCCGAGTTAGTCGGCGATTACATTAACGACGCCAAACCCCGAGTGCTTTCCGAAGCTGCCTTGGAAACCATTTCAATTATTATGTACAACCAACCGATTACTCGAATCGAAATTGATCAGATTCGTGGTGTGAATAGTTCCGCACTCCTTCATCGATTGGTTAACCAGGATTTAATCGAGGTGACCGGCGTCAAGGAAGAGGTTGGAAATCCCAAGCAGTATGGCATCACCAATTTCGGTCTGGATTATTTTGGCCTCAAGTCGTTGAAGGACTTACCCGAATTGCCGAAAGATGAAGTTTTGGATGATGATACCAGTGATTCACTCTTAACCAGATTTAACAAAGAAATAGACAAAGACCATTAGGAGGTCGATTTATGAACGAAGAACGGTTACAAAAGGTGATTGCGCATGCGGGCGTTGCCTCAAGACGAAAGGCTGAAACATTGATTTCAACCGGCCACGTCAAAGTCAACGGCCAAGTGGTGACGGAACTTGGAACCAAAGTTACCCCAAATGACGAAGTGAAAGTTGATGAGGTGCCAATTTCAAAAGAAGCACCTGTCTATTATTTGCTGTATAAGCCCCGTGGGGTGATTACAGCGGTGAGTGACGATAAGCATCGAAAAACGGTGGTTGATATCCTTGATGAAGTCACTGAGCGTATCTATCCCGTTGGTCGTTTGGATTATGATACTTCGGGGTTATTGCTCCTCACCAACGACGGTGATTTGGACAACAAATTAACCCATCCCAAGTATGAGGTTGAAAAGACTTACGTTGCCAAAGTAAAGGGGATTGTCACCAACGATGATTTGAAACACTTGAGAACAGGTGTCGTGATCGACCATCGAAAGACGGCTAAGGCGAAGACCAAACTCATTCGAACCAATAAGGATTCCTCGATTGTTCAGTTGACGATTCATGAGGGCCGCAACCACCAAGTTAAGAATATGTTCGAAAAGATCGGCCATCCGGTCGAAAAATTAAGTCGCGAAACATATGGCTTCCTAACCTTGAAGGGCTTACAACCTGGTGATTACCGACCACTTAAACCACATGAAGTTGAAGAGTTGAAAGAATTGACCGGAAAAACAAATCGTTGACTTTTAGTGAGTATTTGATATATTTAAGTTAATTAAATTGGTTTATCTTCAGGGCAGGGTGTGATTCCCGACCGGCGGTGATAGTCCGCGACTCATGAGCGATCGTGATGAACTGGTGAAATTCCAGGACCGACAGTAAAGTCTGGTATGCAGAAGATTAAATTCTTACGATGCTTTTTATAATGCCCTGACAAATTCTTTTTGTCAGGGCATTATTTTGAAGATTGACCATTGGAGGAGAGGTTTTTTC
>NZ_JAXGWW010000021.1:0-17527 GCF_040773105.1 Lentilactobacillus sp. | reverse complement strand
GGAATCCGTAAGTATCGTATAACTTGAAGGCGGTTGGACCGTCAATGACCGTTTGCTGGTTGGCTTTGGCATCCTTAACCACTTGATTAAATAATTTAAGACCGTCTGCCAAAGTTTCGTTGAAACGATCCTCTTCGGAACGGACAACCTTTGCGATGTAGTCTTTTTGCTTCAAAACATCCGGGTAGTAGGATTCAAGCGTTTCGCCAACAACCGGAACCAATTTGTACAGGAAGGCTTCGTTAATGCCTAAGCGCTGGCCATTCACAATCGCCCGTCTAATGAGACGCCGAATGACGTAGCCCCGCCCAACGTTTGAAGGTAAGGCACCATCACCAATCGCCACGGTAATTGCCCTGGCGTGGTCGGCAATAATTCTAAACGCCACATCATCTTTTTTATTGGTATCGTACTTTTTGTGATCACTTAATTCTTCTGTTTTATGAATCATCGGCAAGAATAGGTCGGTTTCAAAGTTGGTTCGTGCATGTTGAAAAATTGAAACCACTCGTTCAAGTCCCATCCCAGTATCAATGTTTTTTCGGGGAAGTGGTTCGTAAGTGTCTTGTGGCGTGTGGTTAAACTGTGAAAAGACAATGTTCCAAACTTCCAGCCAGCGGTCATTTTCACCACCCGGATAGTTTTCCGGATCATCGTCGGCCAAGTTGTCAAAGCCCTTACCACGATCATAAAAAATCTCTGAGTCCGGGCCGGATGGGCCTTGGCCAATATCCCAGAAGTTGTCTTCAATTTCGATGATGTGATCAGGAGAAACCCCGACTTTTTCCCAAAACTTCTTCGCATCGGTGTCCTTGGGGTAAACAGTCATGTAAAGCTTATCCTTGTCCCAGCCAAACCACTTTGGTGAAGTCAGCAACTCAAATGCCCAGGCAATCGCTTCTTCTTTGAAGTAGTCACCAACTGAGAAGTTTCCCAACATTTCAAATAATGTGTGGTGGCGAGGGGTTTTCCCAACGTTTTCAATATCATTAGTCCGAATACTCTTTTGAGAACTTGTCATTCGGGGATTCTTGGGAACAACGGAGCCATCAAAGTATTTCTTCATGGTCGCAACACCCGAGTTGATCCACAACAACGTCGGATCATCAACCGGAATCAATGATGCACTTGGTTCGATTGTGTGCCCCTTTTCTTGGAAAAAGTCTAAAAACATTTGTCTAATTTGACCACTGCTTAATTCTTTCATACCATTTTCTCCTTTGACAAAATTAAAACACCGTTGCTCACAGAGACGCCGATTGACGCGGTACCACTCTGATTGCAACGATGTTTATCGTTAACCACTTGATCTCTATAACGTAGAGTTGCGTATTACCAATTCAAGATTTAAGAGAGCACTGCTTAATTCAAGTCGCCTTTCACATCAGCCAAGACGTTTCTGAAAAATGAAGTTAAACAGCATATTCTTAACACATTTCAAAGTATACTTTTTTGTGAATGTGGTGTCAATAACCGGTTATTGATAACGTGACGAACTGTTCTTGCGTTGTTTACGTTTTGCACGCGCTTCTTCACGTTTGACAACCCGACGGTCCATCTCGTCTTTTCTAGCAATTGTATTCTTGATCCGTCGTTTGTAGCCGGGCTTGATCTTCTTTTTCTTCTTTTTGATCATACCAATCATGGTTGGGTCAAGCTTATCATGCTTCTTGCGGTGGGTCTTTCGTCGGTTCCGATCGTAGGAATCCACGATTTCACCATTTTTAAGTGCTTTGGGCTTGAAATGAATCCCCATATCTTCCAATTCTTCAACAGCTTTTTCTTCGTCTGGTGAATAAAGGGTAATTGAGGTACCGGACATCCCGTTTCGGCCAGTCCGGCCAACTCGGTGAATAAAGAATTCCAAGTCTTCCGTCGGAATATCATCATTGATGACATCGGACACACCTTGGATATCAATCCCCCGGGCGGCTAAATCGGTTGCGACCACAAATTGGAAATCCAGATTTTTTATCCGTTTCATAACCTGCTTACGTTCACGTGGCTTCATCCCACCGTGAATCATTGCCACCTTTAAGCCTTGCCCTTTGAGGTATTCACTGAGCGCTTCCACCCGATCCCGGGTGTTGGCAAAAATCAGTACCAGGTAAGGTTCGCCAATGGTCAACAACTTATAAATAAGCTGATTTTTATCCTGACCCTTTGTGGAAATCAACCAGTTATCAATGGTTGGACTAATAATTGTGGAAACCGGAATCTCTTCAATAAATGGATTAACCATGTATTTTTTGAGGAAAATATTGATCTTTTGAGGAATTGTCGCTGAAAAGACCATCATTTGAACATGCTTTCCAAAACTGGCAGCGATATTGTCAACCACGTCCAAGAATCCCATATCCAAAGTCATATCCGCTTCATCAATGACTAATTGTGACGCCGTATGAACATCGAGGCCGCCATTTTGAATCAAATCCCAAATACGTCCTGGAGTTCCAATGACTAACTGAGGCTGATCTTTTTTAATCTTCTTTTCCTGGCGAACCTTATCCGTCCCGCCGACATAAGCACCAATCGAAATTGGCTTGTCACTATGCTTTGCCAACTGCTTGGCCGCATCAATAATCTGATAGGCCAACTCCCGACTGGGGGTGGTAATCACTGCCTGGACCTGATCAACATCCGGGTCCAATTGATTGAAAATTGGTAGTAAAAAGGCGTGGGTCTTACCACTTCCTGTGGCAGATTGGCCCACGACGTCTCGTCCCTGCATGACAACGGGAATCACTTTTTCCTGAACCGGTGTCGGCTCTGTAAAGTTTAACTCCTTTAAGGCTGTCAGCAGGAATGGTTTTAAATTAAAATCTGAAAAATTACTCATATACACTCCTACTTGTTTTTTGCGACAAGATCATTTAAATCTTTAACAAAATCCTGAATGTGTTCTTCTGAATCAACAACCGCACCACTGGCTAATGGGTGTCCACCACCGCCATAGGTTTTGGCAAGTTCATTAATTTCCGGTCCCTTTGACCGTAACCGAATACGGAAGGAATGGTCCTTTTGTTCGACAAAAATTGCCCAAGCGACGACCTGCTTAATCTTTCCGGGAAGTGGAACCACAGCCGAAGTACTCTCATCGCCCAATTTAAAGGGTTCCAACACTTTATCCGACAACACCAGATACGCAGCCCCGCTGTCTAGAATCGTTAAATTCTCGTAAACATAAGCCGATAATCTCGCTAATGGAATGTCAATTTCATCTTCAATTTGATTCACGTCACTGGTTGAAAAATCATAGGTTGCCAACTTGGCGGCAACTTCCAGTGTATGTGAAGAGGTTGATGGATACATAAACCGGCCAGTATCACCAACAATTCCGGCATACAACAAACGAGCCCCCTCTGAAGGCAGGGTCAGTTGATCCTTGTTACTGTCATAAAAGTCATAAATGAGCTCTGACGTACTCGATGCGTCCGGTTCAACCCACATGATATCCCCAAATTGATCATCATTTGGATGGTGGTCAATCTTAATGAGTGCTTTGCCTTTGGTATAACGATCGTCGTCAACCCGCGGCTGGTTGGCCGTGTCGACCACAATCACCAAGGCGTCTTGATATTGCTCGTCGGCGATTTCATCGGTCTTGCCCAACCATTCAAAGCTTTCATACTGTTTGCCGGCACACAAAACCTGCTTGTCGGGAAATGACGCCTTAATTAATTGCGCTAATCCCATTTGGGACCCAATTGCGTCAGGATCCGGGCGTTTATGACGATGGATAATAATCGTTTTAAATTTCTTAATTTCGTTAAGGATTTGTTCTTGAATTGCCATATTCATTACTCCATTACTTTATTGTCGAACACTTCAGTATACATTAATTCATTCGGAATATAAACCATCGTTTCTACTTAAATAAAGGCAGGACAATGTTTTCATATGCCAAGTCATCCAAATTGGTGATGGTAATCCCAAGCAGTCGGACTCCCGCAGAAATGTCCGGCATATCAACCAGTAGCTCGGAAGCCAGGGCGAAATACTCCTCAACACTATTTTTGATGTAGTTGTCCAACGTCACCCGCTTGGTAAAAGTTGAAAAGTCACTATAACGAACTTTGAGCACCAATGTCTTGCCGTGCTTTTTCTTGCCATCCATGGTGGTGACCAACATTTGGGCAATTCGCTGTAATTCATCGTCAACTTCAGTTTGGTTATCAATGGCCGGACCAAACGTCCGCTCCTTGCCAATCGATTTTCGGACACGTTTGTATTCAACGGGGCGCTCGTCAATTCCTCGGGCCCGTTCATACAAAACATAACCAAACTTACCAAACTGCTTAATTAAATCCATTTGAGACCAGGCCAAAAGATCGCTGCCGTTGTTAATCCCCAACTCGTGCATTTTCGGAACCGTCTTTTTGCCAACACCCCGAAACTTTTCAATTGGCAGACGCGTCAAAAATTCCATGGCATCCTTGGCCCCAATAATTGTAATGCCGGTTGGCTTGGCATAATCCGAAGCTTCTTTAGCGAGAAACTTATTATAAGAGACCCCCACCGAGCAAGTCAGGTGGGTGATCTGCCAAATTTCGCTTTGAATCATTCGGGCCACTTGAATGGGATCTGTCAGGTGTTTTTTATTTTGAGTCACGTCCAAATAAGCTTCATCTAAAGCAACCGTCTCAATAATATCAGTATATTCATGAAAAATATCATGAATCTGATCCGACACGGATCGATAAAGCTCAAACCCGGAAAATCTAAACACGGCATTCGGACATAACTCCAACGCCTTCATCACGCTCATTGCGGAATGGACCCCAAACTTGCGGGCATTATAATTCGCGGTCGAAACCACACCCCGCCCACCGGTTTTTCGGGGATCCTTCCCCACAATTAGTGGCTTAGACTTCAAACTTGGGTCTTCACGTTCTTCAATTGATGCATAAAAGGCATCCATATCAACATGAATGATCTTTCTGGTTGGATTTTTCATTGCTATCAGCCCTAATCAAACATACGTTCTTATGTGGTGTAAAAAAATGGTCGGGTGCTAACGCTTCCGCTACCATCCCAACCGGCAAACATAAACTATTTGTTTTCAGCTTTTGAATCGTCAGCTGAATCCGCTGATTTGTCATCGGATTCCTGGGCACTGTCAGATGTCTGAGAATCTGCTGGTGCATCAGTCGATGTTGTGTCAGCTTTTTGATCGTCATTGGCTGCTGGAGCGACAACAGCTGGTTGCTTAACTGAAGCAATCGCACTGAGGTCAAATACCAAGTAAATCCCGTCACAATCCAATGTAACCGTCTTTTCGGCTTCGTTGATTTCGTCAACAACCCCGTGCAAACGACCAATGGTAATCACTTGATCACCTGGCTTGATCTTTGAAAGTTGTTCACGACGCTTTTCTTGTTGCTTTTTTTGAGGACGAATCATCAAGAAATACATAACCGCAAACAAAACAACGATGAATAAAATTGATAAATAAGATTGGTTCAAAATTTTTCACCCACACTTTCCATAAGAATACTTTAACAAATAAGTTGGTCACAGTCTATACCTAAAAATTTTTCGGGTTGGGTTTATTATACCCATACTGCTCAAATACTTCTGCCCGAAGATCCAATAAATTGTCATCCATGATCGCTTGTTGAACCCGCTTCATTAAGTGAATGAGGTAGTACAAGTTATGGTAACTACACAACCGCATGCCAAAGGTCTCATCGGTCTTACAAAGATGGCGGATATAAGCTCGGGTATAGTTGCGACATGTATAACAGTTGCATTGATCGTCAAGCGGCGTGAAATCACGGGCATACTTGGCATTTTTAACCACCAAGCGGCCGTGCGACGTCATGACCGTCCCATTTCGAGCAATTCGGGTTGGTAAGACACAATCAAACATATCAATTCCGCGAATAACGCCATCAATCAAGGAGTCAGTGGCCCCAACGCCCATCAGATACCGCGGCTTGTTTTCGGGCAAGAGTGGCGCAGTCGTTTCTAAAATGCGGTTCATTTCCTGCTTGGATTCTCCAACGGAAAGGCCGCCGATTGAGTACCCTGGAAAGTCCAGACTAACCAAATCCTGTGCGGACTGTTTTCTTAAATCCTCAAAGCCGGCTCCTTGGACAATGCCAAACAAGCCTTGCCAATCTGGGTTTTGATGAGCTTTTAATCCGCGCTCCGCCCAGCGGCTGGTACGTTCAACCGACTTTTTGACGTAGTCGTAGGACTCAAAAAATGGTGGACATTCATCCAGACTCATCATAATGTCCGGGCCCAGATCATTTTCAATTTGAATCGCCTTTTCAGGAGATAAAAACATTTTTGCACCGTTAATTTCATTTTTGAACGTGACACCATCTTCAGTGATATCCCGATTCTTCGCCAATGAAAAGACCTGAAAACCACCGGAATCAGTAAGGATCCCTTTATCCCAGTTCATGAATTTGTGAAGGCCACCCGCTTCTTTGACAATGTCTTCTCCAGGCCTGAGCCACAGATGATACGTGTTGGCCAAAATAATGGTCGACCCCATTTCATCCAGCTCCTCTGGCGCCAAAGTCTTGACCGTCGCCTGAGTCCCTACCGGCATGAAAATCGGTGTTCGAAACGTGCCGTGCGGAGTCGTAATCTCCCCTAATCGGGCACCGGTATGCTTTTCTTTTTTGATCAAGCGATACGTAATCGCTGGTTGCATATAAAATCCTCCTAGTGAATGTACATCGCATCGCCAAAACTGAAGAAACGGTATTTTTCTTCAATAGCGTGCTGGTAAGCATTGAGAATGTTGTCGCGACCGGTAAAGGAAGCAACTAACATCACAAGCGTTGATTTCGGCAAATGAAAATTGGTGATGAATGAATCAACGACTTTCCATTCATATCCAGGCTTGATGAAAATGTCGGTCCAACCTGAATCCGGCCGAATCTCGCCATCGAATTTAGTCCCCACGGTTTCAAGGGTCCGAATTGATGTCGTTCCGGTGGCAACGATTTTGCCGCCATTTTGGCGAACGTCATTCAATGTTTGGGCGGCTTCATCGGTTAATCGATAAAACTCGCTGTGCATCTTATGATCCTCAATATTTTCCTCGTCAACGGGTCTAAACGTTCCCAAACCAACGTGAAGGGTCAAATAAACCAAATGAACGCCTTTGTCAGCTACTTTTTGCAGTAGTTCCTTGGTCCAATGTAAACCGGCTGTTGGGGCAGCTGCTGAGCCCATTTCCTTGGCATAAACCGTCTGGTAACGGTTAGGGTCATCCAACTTTTCCTTAATGTATGGTGGCAGTGGCGTTTCACCAAGCCGTTCGAGTATTTCAATAAAGATCCCATCGTATTTAAACTCGATTTCTCGACCGCCGTGTTCCAATTCTTTGGTCACGACGGCTTTTAACTGGCCCTCGCCGAAATCAATGACCGTTCCGACTTTCGCCCGTTTGGCTGGCTTCATCAAGGTTTCCCAGCGGTCACCTTCGATGTTATGCAGCAACAAAACTTCCATGTTACCGCCGGTATCTTCTTTAACACCGTAAATTCTTGCCGGCATCACTTTTGAATCATTCATTACCAGGGCATCCCCCGGATTTAAGTAGTCAATAATATTGTAAAAATGCCGATCCTGCATCTCGCCGGTCTCTTTGTTTAAAACCAGGAGACGGGACTCGTCGCGATCCTTAATCGGGGTTTGAGCAATCAATTCATGCGGCAGATTATAATCAAAATCTTCAAGTGTGTAGTTTGTTTTCAAAATCTTAATTCCTTTCATCCTTGCCTGGAAGCGGGTAATTGAGGTGATCATAGCCTTTTTTCGTGACAATTCTGCCGCGAGCGGTTCGCTTGATTAAGCCAATTTGAAGTAGATATGGTTCGTACATTTCAGCAATCGTATCAGTTTCCTCGCCGATGTTGGCAGCTAATGTGTTTAAGCCCACCGGACCGCCAGCGTAGTATTTGATCATTGTCTTCAATAACTTGAGATCAGTGGCATCAAGCCCTAATTCATCGACCTTGAGGCGTTTTAAGGCATACCTGACAATTTCCAGATCGACTTCATCCTTATCAGAAACCTGGGCAAAGTCGCGAATCCGCTTCAACAACCGGTTGGCGACACGGGGGGTTCCCCGCGACCTCAAAGCAATTTCATGGGCGCCGGATTCCTGAATATCAATTTGAAAAATATCGGCTGTTCGCCGGACAATATCTTCCAAATCGGCCGTTTTGTAATAGTTCATATGTTCAACGATTCCAAACCGGTCCCGCAGTGGTGCCGACAGCATCCCCGCTTGGGTGGTCGCACCAATTAACGTAAACGGTGGCAGTGGGAAGTGGATCGGATGGGCGCCAGACCCTTGGCCGACAATGATATCGACGAAGAAGTCTTCCATCGCCGAATACAGCATTTCTTCAACGACTTTTGGCAAACGGTGGATTTCGTCTATAAATAAGACATCTCCGGGCTGCAGTTCGTTAAGCAGTGACAGCAGGTCCCCCGGCTTATCAATGGCAGGGCCGCTGGTCGTTCGAATATTGACGCCCATTTCGTTGGCAATCACCATTGCCAGAGTGGTCTTCCCAAGTCCAGGAGGCCCATACAACAACACGTGGTCGAGTGACTCTTCCCGCTGTTTGGCGGCTTGAATATAGACCTTTAGTTCGTTTTTAACATCATCTTGGCCGATGTACTCGCTCAGGAGCTGCGGCCGCAATGATTTTTCGATGCTGCTTTCATCAGAATCAACGTTTTCCGGAGAAATCAGTCGATCATCTTTTTCGTTGGCCACGTCATCATCTCCTTAGTCTTAGTGCATCAGTAATTTAAGTCCCATACTTAGGTATTCATCGGTAGACAAGTCGGCAGCCTTTTCCAAATCCGGTTTGATGCCATCAATTTGCTTGGCACCATATCCCAGGGCAGCCAACGCTGACAAGGCATCCGTCAGCTCTGGACTCTGGGCAGTGGCAGCTGGATGCGATACATTCGGTGCCGTGGTCGCAATGTGTCCCAACTTGCCCTGCATATCCAAAATAATTTGTCGGGCAGTCTTCTTGCCCACTCCGGGAAATTTGGTCAAAAACGTGACGTCTTCGTTATTAATTGCCGAAATCAACCCGTCGCGATCATTTCCTGCCAAGATTGCCAGCGCGCTCTTGGGCCCGATTCCAGAAACTGAAATGAGTTTTTCAAAGATCTGTTTATCCTCAATCGTCGCAAAGCCATACAACAAAATGGCCGAATCACTGACTGATTGGTAGATGTAGACTCTGATTGTTTTTTCCTGATCGATTGTAAAAGCATACGGATCGGAAGTGTAAATTAAATAGCCAACGCCGCCCACCAGCAGCACAATATGGCTGGGGGTGACGTCAACAACTGTTCCATCAAAAAATTCGAACATGATTTCTCCTCTTTACTAAAACATATGTTTGCTAATTAATTTTATCATACCTTCTCCTATTGCTGAGGACAATCTAGACAATTTCTTCATCCGTATGGTGCGGATCCTGAATTCGTTTAAACATCTTTTCAATATCGGCATTGGAAAATTTAACCAGGACTGGACGGCCGTGCGGGCAATTATAGGGATTCTCGCATTCGGGAAGCCGTCTTAATAATGCTTTAGCTTGGAGACTGTCCAAATGATGATTTGCCTTGATGGCACGCTTACAGCTCATCATAATCGCCGTTTTTTCACGGAAGGCAGCCACCGAAATTTTGTGATCAAATAAAATCCAATCAATCATTTCTTTGATGGTATCAGCTTCCTGACCGGCTTTAAACCACATGGGGTGCTCGCGGACAATGAAACTGTTTTGCCCGAATTGCTCCAAATGAATGCCCAATTGGTTCAATAAGTCCAAGTGATCGTTAATCAGAAGAAAATCCGAGGTGGCGTAATCCAAAACAATTGGGACCAAAAGCTTCTGCTGGTCATCAGAGACCTCGCCAATCTGTTTACGGTAATACTCGTAATTGATTCGTTCTTGAGCCGCATGTTGATCGACCAAATACATATTATCGGCGTTTTCGGCAACCAAGTAGGTGCCGTGAATCTGCCCGACGTAGGTTAAATCCGGAAAACCAGTTTGCGTGATCAGTTCGGACTGCTGAGGCTTGGGGTTATCAGCCGGTTGAAGTTCCGCCGTTGATTCAGCTTCAATAACCGACGAAGCGGCACTTTCAAACACTGGAACACCGCTGGGTTCGTTTTGTAATAGCTGGTCAAATTCAGCCACTGACGCACTTTTTAAGTCAGCCCGGGTCTTCACCACCACCGGTGTCACCTTCGGCTGATTTAAATCAGCACTCGGCGCTGACGAAACATCAAACAACGGTGGGTTGGTCTGAACCTGGTCAGCTGTTGAAACGTTGAAGGAATGTGGTTCCGCGTTAAACGGCTTTTTGAAGTCACGGGTCGCATCTGGAATCAGCTGCTTGTCCCGCAGCATCTCGTAAATTGCATCAGAAATCAACTTGCCGATCATCGGTTCGTCACTAATCCGGACTTCCTGTTTGGTTGGGTGGACGTTGACATCAATCAGTGCCGGATCGGCATTGATCGTAATCACCGCAATTGGAAAACGGCCGATCATCAATTTGGAGCCGTAGCCGGCAATAACTGCTTTGGTCAATGGGTAGTTGCGGATGAAGCGGCCGTTTAGGATCAATGAAATATAATTGCGACTCGAACGGGTCAGTTCAGGCAGGCTGACATAGCCATTTACCTGAATATCGAGATCTTTTCCCTTGATTGGGGCCATTTTTGAAATGGTTTTGACCCCATAAATGGCGCCTAGTACCTGCATTAAATCGCCTCTGCCGGAAGTTCGAAGCAATTCACGGCCATTGCTGATAAATGAAAAGGCAATTTCAGGGTGGCTCAACGCCAACCGATTGATGATATCAGAAATTTTAGCCAATTCGGTGTTTGGAGAACTCAAGTACTTCAATCGAGCCGGCGTATTATAAAACAGCGACGCGACTTCAACAGTCGTTCCTTTTCGTGATTCGGAGGCACTTTGAGCCACTAATTTGCCGCCTTTATATTCAACCTGGGTACCAATGTCACCAGTCGATGTCTTCATTTTAACGTTGGCAACTGAGCTGATACTTGGAAGTGCTTCGCCCCGAAATCCCAGCGTGCGGACACGAAAGAGGTCTCTTTGTTCAGCAATCTTGCTGGTTGCATGACGCAAAAAGGCCGTTTGAACTTGTGAACTTTCAATGCCGTTGCCGTCATCGACAACCTTAATTAACTTAAGCCCGGCATTTTCAACGGTTACGTCGATCTCCGTGCTATCGGCATCTATTGAATTTTCGACTAATTCTTTGACTACTGAAGCAGGTCGCTCAACAACTTCTCCAGCCGCAATTTGGTTGGATAAAATCGTTGGTAGTTGATGAATTTTGTTCAAATCGATCACCTTAATCTCCGTTTATCTTCTGTTGCCATTTATATACCTGATTCATAATTTGCATTGGTGTTTTCGACATTAAATCCAGTTTCTTTAATTGTGACACAACTTCCGCTTGTTTATCATCAATTTGCTCAAGCGGGAAAAGTGATGTCTGCAGCTCAGCCGGCCTCTCTGGCGTTTCTTGGCTCGTCTGAGCGGTTTGATGGTCGTCCGCTGCCTGTTGCTCCAGCTGGGTTAAAATGTCATTAGCGCGGTGCAGGAGCCCGTTTGGCAGTCCTGCTAATTTGGCAACGTGAATTCCATATGATTTGTCAGCAGGTCCTGGTTGAATCTTATGCAGAAAGACTAATTCACCATTGGATTCCGTTGCGCCGACGTGGACATTGCGCAGACGGTTGAGCGATTCATCCAGTGCGGTTAACTCGTGATAGTGGGTTGAAAACAGCGTCTTGGCGCCAATGTTATTGTGCACGTACTCAATAATTGCCTGCGCCAGCGCCATTCCATCATATGTGGCAGTCCCCCGACCAATTTCATCAAACAAAATCAAACTGTTGGGTGTCGCATTTTCAATCGCGTCGTTGGCTTCTTTCATTTCCACCATAAACGTACTTTGGCCGGAAATCAGATCATCGGCTGCACCAATTCTGGTAAAAATCTTATCAAATACCGGCAGCTTCGCCTTCTTGGCTGGTACAAAACAACCCATTTGATTCATGATGACACATAACGCCATTTGACGCATATAAGTACTTTTCCCAGACATGTTCGGCCCGGTAATCAGTAAAATACTGGTATCTTCTGCCAAATTGACGTCATTTGGAACGTATTGTTGATGTCCCAAAACCTTTTCAACCACTGGATGGCGGCCATCTGTGATATCGACGATATGCTTGTTGGTCAAAGTTGGCCTAACAAACCGGTATTCTTCGCTGACTGCAGCAAAACTTTGTAAAACATCGATAGCCGCCACGGAATCAGCTAAATCCTGAATTCGTTTAATCGACTGTTTAATATCATCCCTAATTTTAACGAACAGTTTGTATTCGAGCGTCTTGCTTTGCTCCTGGGCTTCTAGGATCAACGCTTCTTTTTCTTTTAACTCCGGAGTTGAAAAACGTTCTGCGTTCGCCAAGGTTTGCTTTCGCTGATAGCGGTTTGCCGGAATCTTATCCAAATTAACCTTAGTCACTTCGATGTAATAACCAAAAACGTGATTAAAGCCGACCTTTAAATTATTGATCCCAGTCACTTGGCGTTCTTTGGCTTCCAATTCAGCCAACCATTTTTGCCCATTGTTGGTGGCGTCACGATACTGATCGAGCTGTTGATTATAACCATCCTTGATGACACCGCCATCAGTGACGGAAATGGGCGGTTCTTCAACGATTGCCGAATCGATTTCTTCCACAATGTCATCCAACGGCACCAAATTTTTGAGCATCTCGTCAAAACTTTTATCGGCAATTTGTTCAAGAATATACTTGATTTTAGGCACGTGTTCCAGCGAGGTCTTCAATTGAATCAAATCCCGCCCGTTAACGCTGCCAAAGGCGATCCGACCCGCTAGGCGTTCCAAATCATAAACCTTGATTAATTCGTCCTGCAGCTGATTACGTTCAAAATAGTGATCGAGCAAAACCCCAACTGCATCATGACGCTGATTAATCATATTGCGATTGACCAACGGCCGTTCAATCCACTGTTTGAGCTTTCGACCCCCCATGGCAGTTTTGGTTTGGTCCAGCAGCCAAAGCAGGGTTCCGGATTTTTTACCGGTCCGAATGTTTCGAATTAACTCCAGATTATATTGAGAGTTGTGATCGAGCTCCAAAAAGTCGGACGGCTCATAAACCACCGCACGCTTCAAGTGTTGCAGGCTGCGTTTTTGGGTTGCCTGAATATAATCAAGCAGCAGCTTTAAAACTTGTTTCATCAAAACATCATCGACGTCTTGACTTAGATAACTGACTGAGGCATTCACCGGTAGATCAGACTGGTTGGAAATCAGGATCCCCAGTTTTTTGACGGTATCAATGAGCGTTGCCGGCAGATCTTTTTCAACCACAATCTCCTTGGTTTGCAGAGAAACCAGTTCGTTTACAAATTCTGCCTGGGTCGTCAATTTGGCCACCTTGAGTTCACCAGTGGACAGATCGGCGTAAGCAAACGCAAATTCGTTGCTATCGGCATCGTAAACCACCGAGGTTAAGTAATTATTTGATTTGGCATTTTCTGAGCCAACGTCAACCTGTGTCCCGGGTGTCACCAATTGAATCACTTCACGTTTGACCATTCCCTTGGCTAATCTGGGATCTTCCATCTGCTCACAAATAGCGACTTTATAGCCCTGGTCGACTAAGATATCAATGTAATTTTGAGCGGCCTTATGGGGCACACCGCACATTGGAACCGGATTATCCGCATTTCGGCTTCGATTTGTTAACGTTAATTCCAATATTTGTGACCCTTTGATCGCATCTTCGTTAAACATTTCGTAAAAATCACCGAGGCGATAAAAAAGAAACGCATCCGGATACTGATCCTTAATTTTTTGGTATTGCACCATCATTGGAGTTGATTCTGTTTTTGCCAACTGAAAGTCCCCTTAAATTCAAGCTGAATATCGTTTCAGCATATCACGTTTAACTTCATTTCATTTTAAATTTGATCATCGGTCATCGACACGGTCTCGATATGTGTCGCATGACCGGATTTGTCGTCAATATCAATAAAACAGCCGGAAATAATTCCCTGCCCGGTTTCAAGGACTTTATAACGTGCCGGCCGCTGATCCAAGAAGCGTTTAATAACACTGTCAGGTTGCATACCCAGCATACCATCTGCCGGACCGGTCATCCCGGCATCAGTCAAAAATGCCGTCTTTCCCTGTAATAGTCGTGCATCGTTGGTCTGAACGTGGGTGTGGGTCCCGACAACTGCGGAAACTCGGCCGTCCAGATAACGGGCAATTGCGAGCTTTTCACTGGTGGCTTCGGCATGAAAATCCATAAAAATACAATTGGTTTCTTCACGGATTTGGTCGACCAACTCGTCAGCCAAAGCAAAGGGATCATCTAAAGGATCCATAAATACCCGGCCTTGGAAATTCATGACAGCAAGTTGAACGCCATTGACGTTGACCATTGTATAGCCCTTACCGGGAGTCGTACGCCTTGGATAGTTGTATGGCCGAATTAAACGTTTGGCATCGTCAATAAAGTCCAGAATTTCGTTATTACTCCAAGCGTGATTTCCCAAAGTGACAACGTCGACCCCATCGCTCATTAACTGTTTATAAATCGACTGGGTAATACCACGACCCATCGAAGTGGCGTTTTCACCATTGACAATCGTCACTTGTGGCCTCACGGTTTGCTTCAACTTTGGTAAATAATGATGGATCATTGAAACACCCTTATCACCAACCACGTCACCAATAAAAAGAATTCGCATTAAAATTTCCTCAATACTTTCTAAATTATATAGAATAATTTTAACATTTATTTATGAAAAGAAAAAAGACCAGAACATCTGATCTTTTATCTTGCGTATTCGACTGAACGAACTTCCCGAATGACAGTCACTTTGATGTGGCCTGGGTACTTCATTTCAGTTTCAATCTTTTGTTTGATTCTGCGGGCGAGCACAATTGCTTGTGTGTCCGTAATATCTTCGGGCTTTGCAATCACTCTGATCTCTCGACCGGCTTGAATTGCGTAGCTCTTTTGTACTTCGTTAAAGCTGTCGGTGATCTTTTCGAGACTATCAAGTCTGTGAACGAAGCTTTCAAGAGATTCACTGTGTGCGCCTGGACGCGAAATCGCAATCTTTTCAGCAACAGCAACCAATTCAGAAATAATTGTCTCTGGAGAATGGCCCTCTTCGTATCCCTTAATCGCATCGATTACGACTGGACTTTCATGATACTTTTTGGCGAAGTCAACACCAACTTGAACATGAGATCCCTCAACACCATTATTCGCAGCCTTACCGATATCGTGTAATAATCCTGCGCGTTTAGCTAATGTAACATCCTCACCTAATTCTGATGCAAAAGCACCTGCCAATTTGGCAACCTCAATTGAATGGCTCAGCAAATTCTGACCGTAATCAATCTTAAAGTTAAGTTGACCAACAAGTTTGATCATATCAGGACTCATCGAATGAATTCCAAGGTCAAACAAGGTCTCTTCACCAATTTCTTGAATCCGCTCATCAAGTTCTTTACGGCTCTTTTCAACCATTTCTTCAATCCGAGCGGGATGAATCCGACCATCTTTGATTAACTTTTCAAGTGTCATTTTCGCAACTTCTCTTCGAATTGGATCAAAGCCGCTCAGCACAACTGCTTGTGGCGTATCATCAATAATTAAATCAATTCCAGTCAGTGTCTCAAAGGTCCGAATATTTCGACCTTCACGACCAATGATCCGACCTTTCATGTCTTCGTTTGGAAGACTGACAACGGAAACGGTTGTTTCAGAAACAACATCCGCTGAACTTTGCTGAATTGCTTCAATGATCAGATTCTTGGCGTTTTCGTCAGCTTCAGTCTGGGCTTGGTAGTAACTTTCTTTTACCATTCGGGCCTTTTCTTCAGCTAACGTTTCACTGGTTTCTTTCAAAATAAGATCACGGGCTTCTTCTTGAGTTAAGGCCGCAACCTTCTCAACTTCCGCCTGACGTTTTTCAATAAGTGAGTTTGCTTCTTCTTGTTGTGTGACTAAATTCTGTTGTTCACGATTAATCTTCTGCTCTTTGCGATTCAACGAGTTCTCTCGACGTTCGAAAGCACTGTCTTTACGGTCTAGAGCCTCTTCTCGCTGCAACAAACGATCCTCTTGTTTTTGAATCTCCGATCGCCGATTCTTCAGTTCCTTCTCAACTGATGAACGGTAGCGGTGGTTCTTCTCCTGTGCCGACAAAGTTGCTTCTTTGACGACCGTCTCAGCCTTCTTCTTAGCGTCTGCTAAGATACCTTTGGCGGAACCGGTAGCGGAGTCAAGATCTTTTTGATGGATCTTCTTTTGTGCAGACTTTCCGATTACAAAACTAATAATACCAACAAAACCAACAACAATTATAGCGATGATTGCGAGGATTATCCCAGCCATTGTCATGGCCTTTCACCTCCAAATCACCAAAAAATGATTCATTCTAAACCAATTAATAGATGTTATTTGATTATTGACACAATTCTTATTTTAATGTTTGTTACGACTAGTGTCAATCATCTTTGTTGCGTCTTGGAAGATATTTGTATATAGCAATAGAATTAACAAAGGTTTATATGTGTCACAATGTTTCACAAACCCTTACTGTCACATAGAAAATCACAAAAAATAGGCCGCTCAAAATGAGGGCCCATTATTGAAAAATAGTCACATATTTTATTAAATTTGTTATTTGCCAATATCCAAATCGATACTTTCATCAGGATGCTCTTTAGCTTCATCCTTCTTCGTATCGGCATGACTGTCTTTGGAATCCGACTTCTTATCAGCTTTTTTGCCAGTGGCTTTTTTATCGTCGGCACTATCAGTCGAACGTGCGGAATCATCAGGAATATCATAAGCGTCACGAACTTTTTTCATAACCTCATCATACATATCTTGATGTTCTTCCAAATAGGTCTTGGCGTTTTCACGTCCCTGACCTATTCGTTCGTCACCGTATGAGTACCATGAACCGGACTTGTTGATAATATCCTTTTCAACGGCCATATCAACCAACTCACCGGATTGGGAAATTCCTTTACCATACATTACATCAACTTCGGCCCGCTTGAATGGCGGCGCAACCTTGTTCTTGACAACCTTGATCCGAACCCGGTTACCAATAATGTTCGTCCCATCCTTGATCTGTTCGGCACGACGAATTTCAAGCCGAATAGTCGCGTAAAATTTCAGCGCCCGGCCACCAGGAGTGGTCTCTGGGTTTCCAAACATAACACCGACTTTTTCACGGATTTGGTTGATGAAGATCGCAATCGTTTTTGTCTTACTAATTGTTCCGGAAAGTTTCCGAAGAGCTTGTGACATCAAACGCGATTGCAGACCAACGTTAGCATCACCCATTTCCCCTTCAATTTCGGCACGGGGCACTAGCGCGGCAACTGAATAAATGACGACGAT